>NZ_DATIND010000079.1 GCF_035474595.1 Longimicrobium sp. | reverse complement strand
CTGAGTGCTGAGTGCTGAGTGCTGAGTGCTGAGTGCTGAGTGCTGAGTGCTGAGTGCTGAGTGCTGAGTGCTGAGTGCTGAGTGCTGAGTGCTGAGTGCTGAGTGCTGAGTGCTGAGTGCTGAGTGCTGAGTGGTGAGTGGTTAGCTGTTCACTTAGGACTTGGGACATAGCACTTAGGACTTTCTTTTTCCTACCTGTACCTCTCCGCCAACCGCGCCGGATCCGCCCCGCGCCAGAACGCCCACCGCAGCCGCCACATCAGCACCATCGTCCGCATCACCCCGCGCTCTTCCCAGCGGCGGCTGGAGGTGGTGACGGGTTGGGACAGGCAGAGCGGCGGGCCGAGCGTCTTCAGCGCCTTCGACAGCGCGACGTCCTCCATCAGCGGGATGTCGGGGAAGCCGCCGGCGCGCGCGAACCAGTCGCGGCGCACGAAGATCGCCTGGTCGCCCGTGGCGATGCCGGAGAGGCGCGAGCGCACGCCGATCATCCGCTCGATCACCCGCAGCATCGGGTGGCGCCCGGTGAGCCGCACGTCGAATCGCCCCCACCCGCGTCCGCTTCGCCTCAATCCCCCGATCACCAACTCGTCCGCGTCCGGCGGGAGGCGCGTGTCGGCGTGGAGGAAGAGGAGAACCTCGCCCGTCGCCGCGGCGGCGGCGGCGTTCTGCTGGCGCGCGCGTCCCCGCTCCGACGTGACGACGCGGTCCGCGAGCGGGCGGGCGAGCGCCACCGTGTCGTCCGCGCTGCCGCCGTCGGCCACGATCACCTCGCACCCGCGCGCACGGAGCGGCTGCAGCGCGCCCAGCGTCGCCGCGATCCCCGCCGCTTCGTTCAGGGTGGGGATGATGATGGACAGCGGCGGAGATTCCATCCAGAGGCGATCCGGGATGAGTGTGACCGTGATTCACAATGCATCATCCGACGACCGCTTATCATCCTGCGCGCGTCTCGTGAGCGCCGATACCGTGAAATTGAGCGGATCAGCCTCGCGCGGTTTGCGAGGCTTCCCGTCGTTGTTACTGCGACTTCAGTCGCCGGTGACCGGCTGCGCCCGGAACTACGCGGCGTCGGAGACGTAGGCGTCGGCCTCGATCTCCACCAGCATGTCGGGGTCGATGAGCGACTTCACCTCGAGCATCGCCGTCGCGGGGCGGATGTCCGCGAAGAACTCGCCGTGCGCGCGGGCAACCTCTTCCCAGCGCGAGATGTCGGTGACGAACAGGCGGGTGCGCACCACGTCCCGCATCCGCGCGCCGGCCTGCTCCAGCGCCGCCTCGATGTTGCGCAGCGCCTGCGCGGCCTGCGCGTACGCATCGCCCGGCGCGGCGATCTTCCCATCCACCGTCCCCGTCGTCCCCGCCACCCACACGTGCCGCCCCACGCGCACCGCGCGCGAGTAGCCGACGACCGGCTCCCACGGCGTGCCGCTGGATATGTTCTGGCGCTTTCCGTTCACGGTCGCTCTGGATGAAGAAGTGCGAAAGTGCGAAGGTGCGAGAGTGCGAAAGTAACTCACCGCGGCGGCGATTACGATCCCTTGCTCTCGCACTTTCGCACTCTCGCACCTTCGCACCGTCTCCTACAGTGGCCCGTCCATGTACAGCTCCAGCCGCCACCCGGTCGGGCTGCGCAGCGCGCGGGCCAGGTCCACGCGGAACAGGCCGTCCAGCACGCTCACACCCGCGCCCACCGACCAGAGCGGATGGGCGGCCGCGAAGTCGCCGCGCGCGCCGGCCCAGCCCACGTCCGAGAAGAGGGCCAGGCGGGCGGCGCCCGTGCCGCGCGCCAGCTCGCCGCGGCCGCGCCAGAAGGCCGTGCCCGCCGCGCTGCTGCCGTCGTAGCCGCGCAGCGTGGCCGCGCCGCCCAGCCGCCAGAGCGACTGCGCCGGCACGTCGCCCAGGCTGGTGCCCGCCGCCCCCTCGAGCGCCGCGTCCAGCCCCAGCAGCGAGGTGCCGCCACGCAGCGTGGCCGACGGGCGCGCGAAGCGGAAGGTGCCCGCCGACGCGTCCATCCCCAGCGCCAGCCCCCAGCGGACGCCCAGCACGTCGCGGTCGGCCAGCGGGCGCAGCGTGAGCGCCGCGCCGGCCTGATCCGCGCGGTCGGCGTTGACGTTGGGGCGGAAGTCGAAGTCCGAGAAGGTGCCGCGCAGCGAGAAGTCCGTCGCGGTGGCCACGGGGCCCTGGTGCTCGGCGAAGAGGCGCCACTCCATCCACGGCCGCTCCGAGCGCGGCGGGGCGCCCAGCAGCTCCACGCCGGTGGCGCGGAAGTAGTCGCCGTTGTCGCGCCCCCACAACAGCGCGCCCAGCGAGTTGCCGATCCCCAGCGGGCGCTCCAGCGGGTTCGCCGCGGCCAGGCGCCGGTACCCGGCCAGCCGCAGCCGCCCCCGCGCGCTCTCGCGCCGCACCCCGATCTCCACGTCCGGCTGCCCCGTGGCGGTGGCGATGCGCAGCGTGCCGTCGGCCTGCAGCGCCCCGAAGTCCGCCGACTGCCGCACCCCCACCGACAGCGCCTCCACGCGGTTGTAGCGCAGCAGGAAGGGCGCGCGCCGCCAGGTGGGCGCCATGAAGATCCACGGGTCGGTGGCCACGCGGTTCAGCTCGTGCGCCAGCTCGTCGGTCTCCTTCCCGCTCAGCAGGGGCGCGTCGGGCGTCAGCGGCGGCGGCAGGTCGGGGCTCGACGCCAGCGTGGTGGTGTCGGCCGGGAGCTGCACCTCCACCGTGCGGCAGACGCCCAGCGCGCACAGGCAGTCGCCGCCGTCGCGGCAGGCCTGCGGCGTGTCCGCGCGCGCCGGCAGGGGCGCCGCGGCGGCCAGCGCGCCGGGGGCGGGGATGGGGTCGCCCTCCACCTGGTACTCGGACCAGCTCCGCTCGAAGCGCACGGGGACCGAGGCGAACGAGCCCGCCGTGACCGTGGCGTCGATGGCGTTCAGCGTGGGCATCCACCACTTCCCCTGCACCAGCCCGTATTCCGTGGCCACGTAGCGCACGTCGATGCGCACATCCGGGAGCAGCGCCATCGCCCCGCGGTTGCCGCGCCGCCGCCGCCCGCCCGACGCGCTGTCGCGGCCCACCTGCACGCCCACGTTCACCTGGCGGCGGCCCGCGCTGTCGCTGTGCGTCTCGCTCCGGATCTCCTCCATCAGCGAGTGCGACAGGCGCAGCAGCGTGCGCACCACGCCGTAGCTGCGGTCCTCCAGCCAGATGGACCCGCTCACCAGCGGCGCGTCCAGCCGCCGCGGCTCCACGCGCAGCTCGAACACGCGCACCGTCTCGCCGCCCGAAAGGCGCACGGTCAGCGTGTCGCCGGCACGGAAGCGGTAGTCGCGCTCGCTCCCCTCGGCCAGCGGATGGCGGATCCAGGTGGTGCCCAGCAGCCCCATCCGCATGCGGTCGTCGGCGGGGTCGAACGCCAGGCTGCGCGCCTGCTCGCGCACGTCGTTGTTGTCGTCGTCGTCGTCGCCCACGCTGCGCGAGCGGGCGCCCAGCAGCTCCACGCGCACCGCGCCCTCGCGGCGCCAGTCGATGCGCGCCGCCAGCTCTCGCCCGAAGAGCATGCGGTTGCGGAGCACCGTGCGCAGCCCGGCGGACGAGCGCTCGCGCGCCAGCGCCCGGTACGCGCGCACGCTGCGGTCGGTCAGGCGCCGGTACTCGCGCGCGCGGCGCACCATCTCGCGCGCGGCGGGGTCGCGGTAGGCGCCCGCGATCACGGATGCGGAGAGCGGCGCCGCCGGCGTGGTGTCGGCCGGGGCGCTCGCCAGCAGGAGCAGGGTCGCGGCGGTTGCAAGCATGGTTGGACTGCGGGTGGGGATGAAGAGAAAAAGCTCCGGGGGATGGCGCTCGTTTCCATCCGCCGCCAACGGACATTCCGCGCCACGCCCGGAAGCTTCCGGAGACGGTGATGGATGTCGTTGAATCGATTGGAGATGCGGTGATCGCGATGCCAAACCCGGCGGCGATGCGGCCCCCGCCGCGTCCCCCCGCGCGGACGGACGGTGTGTCATCCTGCGACCGCGCCGGGCGATACGGGGATGGATGCGCGGAGGTTTCCATCTCCATCCCCCCGAAAAGGAAAGAGCCGCGGAGATCTGCTCCCCGCGGCTCAACTGAAATTGGCTCACACCCTTGCTGATCGAACCTCAGAGATGCCGCCTCCGCAGTCCCGCAGGGACTTTGTGCTGTTGTTGCCGCGAATTCATTCGCCTTTTAGTGTGGCCGGCCTGAAGAGAAAGTGCGCGAGCTGGCCCCCTCACCGGCGACTGAAGTCGCAGCAACAACTACGGGAAGCCTCGCAAACTGCGCGAGGCTGATCGGCTCATTCCATGGCATCAGCGCTCATGACCCATCTCCTTTCATCCTTCCTGCGCGCGCAACGCGGGGATGACTCAGGATGACGTCTTTTTGGATCGGCGCGCGGCCAGCATCCTCACTCCGCCAGCTCGCCGCGGAGAACGGTGACGGCCCGGCCGCCCAGGTGCACGCGGTCGCCGGCGGCGCGGACGCGCACGGTGCCGCCGCGGCGCGAGGCCTGGTAGCCGGCGAGCTCGTTGCGGCCCAGCTTCCGCGCCCAGTACGGCGCCAGCACGCAGTGCGCCGAGCCGGTCACCGGGTCCTCGTCCACCCCCGCGTTCGGCGCGAAGAAGCGGGAGACGAAGTCGTATCCATCCCCATCGCCCCGCGCGGTGACGATGACGCCGCGCGCCTGCACGCCGCGGAGCGCGCGGATGTCCGGCTCCAGGCGCCGCACCTCGTCCTCCGACGCGACCTCCACGATCACGTCGAAGTGGCTGCGCCCCACGTACACCGGCGCGACCCCCAGCGCCTCCGCCAGCCCGGCGATCGGGCCGGACGCCTCCTCCGGCTTGGCGGGAAAGTCCATCCAGATCCACTCGCCGTCGCGGCGGCAGGTGAGAAGGCCGCTCTGCGTCTGGAAGCGCGCCTCGTCGCCCGCCGCCAGCGCGCCCGTCTCCCACAGCACGTGCGCGCTGGCGAGGGTGGCGTGCCCGCAGAGCGCGACCTCGACCGCGGGCGTGAACCAGCGCAGGCGGTAGCCGCCGTCCTCGGGGTGCAGGAAGGCGGTCTCGGAGAGGTTCATCTCCATCGCCACGCTCTGCATCCACGCCTCGTCGCGCGGCGCGGGCATCACGCACACGGCCGCGGGGTTGCCGGTGAACGGCCGCTCGGCGAAGGCGTCGACCTGGATGATCGGCTGGGGCATCGGGAAACGAGGTGCGAGAGTGCGAAGGTGCGAGAGTGCAAAGGTGCGAGAGTGCGAAAGTGCTGCGGGATGAAGATAGGGCGTGCGGCGGGGCGGCGTCATGGACAGTGGGGACCGTTCCGGCGGATCACAGTTCCAGGTTTCCCCTTGATGAACTCCTCCGCGCGATTGGATCGCGGCCGGGCGAACGCCGCGCAGGCGGAGTGTGTGCCGTTGTAGCCGCGAGTTCACTCGCATTTTCGCCGATCTCGACGCAACCGAAGATGCTCTCGTGCGCCTTGCCGGACTCACGTGCCGGGCCGGCCATGGATCCTTCGGCCTGCGACTTACGGCGCATGCCTCGGCTTCAGCATGGCCGGCCTGAATGGAAAGATCGCGGGCTGGCCCCCTCACCGGCGACTAAAGTCGCAGCAACAACTACGGGAAGCCTCGCAAACTGCGCGAGGCTGTTCGGCTCGGCGGCGAGTTCCGATTCCGGAGGACGCCCCTTTCATCCATCGTGGTCGCGCGCAGCGCGGTGTTCGACTCAGGATGACGTCTTTTGCGTGGATGGATGGAATCCTTGTGGCCCCTACCGCGTGTTCGGCGTCACGATCCAGCGGCGCGAGCCGGCCACGCTGTCGATGCGGGCCTCGAGGACGCGCAGGCCGGTGAGGCGGGGTTCCTCCCGGCAGCCGTGGTAGTCGTTCACGCGCTTGAAGCGGCCGGCCGCGTGGAGGGTGACGATGGTGCTCGGGCTGTCCGTGGAGGCGTTGGGGCAGAGCGAGGAGCCCTGGATCTCGTCCGGGAGGCTCCAGAACCCGATGCGCCCGGCCTCGTCCACCAGCGCGTCGAAGTCGCGCACGGCGACGGTCCCGCTGCCCGGCGGCGTGTCCGCGGGCCAGATGGAGGTGAAGCGCACCTCGCCCGTGCGCGCCAGCACCAGCCGGTACGCGGGGCAGAAGCCGTAGCAGCGCGTGCGCTCCAGCACGATGCTGTCCGCCCGCGCGGACGCTCCGCCGGCGGGCGGCACGGCGGCCGGGCGTGTGCACGCGGCGGCGGCCGCCATCCCCATCGCCGCCAGGATCCCCAGCTTCCGCATCACGTCCACTCCCGTCCCGGTTCCAGCATCTCCCGGATCGCCCCGGCGCTCACCGGGCGGGAGATGAGATACCCCTGCGCGTAGTCGCAGCCGGCGGCGCGCACCTCGGCCAGCTGCGCCCCGGTCTCCACCCCTTCCGCGATCACCGCCAGCTCCAGCCCCTTCCCCATCAGCGCGATGGTGCGCACCAGCTGCAGCGGCGCGTCGCCCTGGCCGATGCGGCCCACGAAGGTGCGGTCCACCTTCAGCGCCTTCATCGGCAGCCGGTGCAGCGCCGAGAGCGACGAGTAGCCGGTGCCGAAGTCGTCCAGCTGCATCTCGATCCCCAGCGCGCAGAGCTCGGCCAGCACCCGCCCGGCCGCGTCGCTCTCCAGCAGCGCGCTCTCGGTGATCTCGAGCTTCAGGTGCCGCGGCTTCAGCCCGCTTTCCGCCAGCGCCGCGCGCACCGCGTCCACCAGCCCCGCGTGCGCCAGCTGCCGCGCGGAAAGGTTCACGCTCACCGCGATCCGCGCGCCCAGCTCCGCGCGCCACTCGGCCAGCTGCCGGCAGGCCTCGCCCAGCACCCACTCGCCCAGCGGCACGATGGCCCCCGTCTCCTCGGCGGTGGGGATGAAGTCGGCCGGCTCGATCAGCCCGCGGTCCGGGTGCTCCCACCGGCAGAGCGCCTCCACTCCCACGATGCGCCCCGTTGCCAGCGACACGATGGGCTGATAGCGCAGCCGGAACTCGCCGCGCCGCAGCGCCCGCCGCAGGTCCGTCTCCATCTGCAGCCGCGACAGCGCCTGCGCGTGCATGGTGCGGTCGAACACCTCCCACGCCACCCCGCCGCTTCCCTTGGCGCGGTACATGGCCATGTCGGCGTTGCGCAGCAGGTACTCGGGCCGGTCGTACCCCAGCGTGGACAGCGCGATGCCGATGCTGGCCGAGGTGAACACCTCGTAGCCGCTCAGGTTCACCGGCGAGGCCACGGCCTGCACCAGCCGCCCGGCGATCTCCATCGCGTCGTCGGGCCCCTCCAGGCTTCCCAGCAGGATGGCGAACTCGTCGCCGCCGAAGCGGGCCACGGTGTCGGTCGCGCGCACGTTCTCCTGCAGCCGCCGCGCGACGGCGACGAGCAGCTCGTCGCCCACGTGGTGGCCCAGCGAGTCGTTCGCCACCTTGAAGCGGTCCAGGTCCATGAACAGCACGGCGAACTGCCCGCCGCCCGCGTTGAAGCGCAGCAGCGCCTCGCCCAGGCGTTCCATGAACAGGTGGCGGTTGGGAAGGCCGGTGAGCGCGTCGTGCATGGCGTCGTGGATCAGCCGGTCCTCCACGCGCTTGCGCTCCGTCACCTCCTCGCCGAAGAGGTGCACCGTCCCCCGCGCGGGCTGCGGATGGTACGTCCACGCGAACACCCGCGCGCCCACGCGCGACTCCTGGTTGCGCACCGCCGCCCCGGACCGCGCCGCCAGCCGCACCAGCCGTGCGTGCTCGTGCGGCAGCAGCCACGCCGCCTCGCGCGCGCCCACGTCGGCCAGCAGCCGCTCGCCCGCGGCGTTCAGCCACAGCACCTGCCCGTCGGCCGCGCACTCCAGGATGGGGTTGGGGTTCTCGCGCGCGAAGGCGGCCAGGCGCAGCGCCTCCTCCTCCGTCCGCCGCCGCTCGGTGATGTCGCGCGAGTTGACGATGATGCCGCGGACGCGCGGGTCGTCCAGCAGGTTGCGGCCGATGGCCTCGAACACGCGCCACGAGCCGTCGCGGTGGCGCGCGCGCAGCGTGAGCGGGCGGCTGGAGCCGGGAACGATCCGCGCCTGCCGGATCTGCTCCAGCGCGGCCTCCGCGTCGTCGGGGTGGATGATGTCCAGCACGCTGCGGCCCACCAGCTCCGCGGGCTCCCACCCCAGCAGGTGGCGGACCGACGGGGTGATGTAGCGCGTGGTGCGGTCCTCGTTGATCACGTGGATCACGTCGCGCGCGTTCTCCACCAGCGCCCGGAAGTATGCCTCGCTGTGGCGGAGCGCCTGCACGGCCGTTTCGCCGTCGATCCCGCCGGGGATCGACAGCAGGCCGTCCCGGGGCGGCAGCAGCGTGTCGTTCATGGAGATGTGGAGCGGTTCTGGGGACCCGCAGGGCACGGCGAGTGGGCGCGCGGCGCTGCACCGGAGGCGCGCCGCTGGCGGCACCGGACGAATGCTGGTTCGTTTTCTGGACGGAGACAGAATAGCACGCGCCTGCCGCTTCGGGAACACCCCGCCGATGCAATTCGGCACCAACCGGCGCCCCGAAGCATGGGAGACGACATTCTCCGGCGCGCGCCGGACGCGGCGGCGCGCGGTATTCCTGGCGCGTGGTGTCTGGCCGGGCGAATGCGGCGGCGTTATCGTCCCCCGCTGGCGATGATCGGCGCCAGCACACGGGTGTCGAGAACCTCGCGTGAACGGAAATCGGCGCGCGGCCGCGGCATCGCGCCCTCTCCGGCCGGCCCAGGCCGTCCACCTCTCCCGTACCGGGAGAGGTAGCTGGATGGCATCGGCGCGCTACGAGAGCACGGTCGCATCCATGTTCTTCTCGGCGCGGATGCCGGATTGCCACCCTCTCCCGGAACGGGAGAGGGTCGCGCCCTCCGGCGGGGGTGAGGGCGCGATGCCAGGGCACGCACGTCCGCCGATCGATCCACGCAAGCGCAGCCGTTCCAATCACTTCCCACCGATGCGATGAAACACCCGAACGTCTCCATCACCCTTCCCGACTGGGTCGAGTCCACCATCGACCTGGAGAGCACGTACGGCTCCGACGAGGAGAAGATGCGGCTGGCGGTGGAGCTGTCGCGGCAGAACGTGCTGCGCGACACCGGCGGCCCCTTCGGCGCGGCGGTGTTCGAGCGGGGGACGGGGCGCGTGGTGGGCGTGGGGGTGAACAGCGTGGTGCGGCTGAACAACTGCACCCTGCACGGCGAGATGGTGGCGTTCATGATGGCGCAGGCGCGCCTCGGATGTTTCTCGCTGAAGTCCGCCGGTGGGCACGAGTACGAGCTGGCCACCAGCTGCGACCCGTGCGCCATGTGCCTGGGCGCCACGCTGTGGAGCGGCGTAACCCGCGTGATCTGCGGCGCCACCCGCGACGACGCGGTGCGGCTGGGGTTCGACGAGGGCCCCGTCTTCCCCGAGAGCCACGCGTACCTGAAGGAGCGGGGGATCGAGATCGTGCACGGCGTGCTGCGCGCCGAGGCCGGCGCGGTGCTGGAGCTGTACCACGCCCGCAAGGGCCCCATCTACAACGGATAAGAATCTTCCCAGGATGCCGTCTTCGCTTCTTCCCGACGAGCTGGCCGACGCCGAGTCGCGCCTGCGCCGCGCCAACGACGCCTTCACCCGGCGCTACCCCGGCGAGGGCGGCGCCCGCCAGCCCGTGCACACCGTGTACGGCGGCGCGCAGCTCTTCCGCTCCGACAGCACCGTGAAGCTGGGCCAGGTCGCCCGCCGCGCGCTGGCCGAGCACGCGCCCGACGCGCGGACCCTGGCCGCCGCGGTGGGGATGCCCGGCGGCGACTTCGCGGAGCGCGTGTACGCGCGCGTGGCCGAGAAGCTGGAGCGCGAGCCGGTGGAGGACTTCCGCATCGACTTCGAGGACGGCTACGGCAACCGCCCCGACGCGGAGGAAGACGGCCACGCCGAGTCCGTCGCCCGCGAGGTGGCGAAGGGGCTGGCGGAGGGCACCCTCCCGCCTTTCCTCGGCATCCGCGTGAAGACGCTGTCCGAGGAACTGCGCGGCCGCAGCGTGCGCACCCTCGACCTCTTCCTCACCACGCTGGTCCAGGCCACGGGCGGCGCGCTCCCGCCCAATTTCGTCCTGACGCTGCCGAAGGTCGCGCTGCCGGAGCAGGTGGACTTCTTCGTGGACGTGCTGCGGGTGCTGGAGGCCCGGCTGGGGCTGGAGACCGGCGCGCTGCGGTTCGAGATCATGGTCGAGGTGCCGCAGGCCATCATCGGCGCGGACGGCCGCTGCATGCTCCCCGACCTGGTCCGCGCGGGCGACGGGCGCATCACCGCGGCGCACTTCGGTACGTACGACTACACGGCGGGGGTGGGGATCACGGCCGCGCACCAGCACATGCGCCACCGCGCGTGCGACTACGCCAAGCACGCCATGCAGGTCTCGCTCGCCGGCACGGGCGTCTGGCTCTCGGACGGATCGACGACGGTGATGCCGGTTCCCGTGCACCGCGCCGCGCCGGGCGGGCCGCCGCTCACCGCGGAGCAGGCGGACGCCAACCGCCAGAGCGTGCACCGCGCCTGGAAGCTGCACTACGACGACGTGCGCCACTCGCTGGTGGGCGGGTTCTACCAGGGGTGGGACCTGCACCCCGCGCAGCTTCCCACGCGCTACGCCGCCGTGTTCGCCTTCTTCCTGGAGAGCGTGGAAACGGCCGGCGCGCGGCTGAAGAACTTCGTGGAGAAGGCGGCGCAGGCCACGCTGGTGGGCGACGTGTTCGACGACGCGGCCACGGGGCAGGGGCTGCTGAACTACTTCCTGCGCGGCATCAACTGCGGCGCGTTGACCGAGCAGGAGGCGCTGGAGATGACGGGACTGACGCTGGACGAGCTCCGCGGCCGCTCCTTCCTCAAGATCCTGAACGGCCGCCGGCTCCTCGAATAGATCGAAACAGAAGATCTCACGCGGAGACGCGGAGACGCAGAGAACTCGGTGCGCGATGAGTTCTCTGCGTCTCCGCGTGAGATTCTTTTCGTCTGCCCAACGGAGAAGGGCCGGGAATCGCTCCCCGGCCCTCCATCTTCATCTCCCGAACGCTTACTCCGGCGTGGGACCGGCGGCCTTCACCGCGTCGGAGACACGGTCCTCGAAGCGCTTGAAGTTGTCCACGAACAGCCCGGCCAGCTTCCGCGCCTGCTCGTCGTACTGCGCGGCGTCGGGCCAGGTGTTGCGCGGCACCAGCAGGTCCGAGGGCACGCCGGGAACGGCGACCGGCACGTCCAGGTTGAAGAACGGCACCCGGGTCGTCTCCACCCCGTCCAGCTCGCCGGCCAGCGCGGCGCGCACCATCGCCCGCGTGTAGCCCAGCTTCATCCGCTGGCCCACGCCGTAGGGGCCGCCCGTCCAGCCGGTGTTCACCAGCCACACGCGCGCCTGGTGCTCCTGCAGCTTCTCGCCCAGCATCTCGGCGTACACGTTGGGGTGCAGCGGAAGGAACACGGCGCCGAAGCAGGCCGAGAAGGTGGGCTGCGGCTCCTTCACCCCGCGCTCCGTGCCCGCCACCTTGGCCGTGTAGCCGGAGAGGAAGTAGTACATCGCCTGCTCCGGCGTCAGCCGGCTGATGGGCGGCAGCACGCCGTACGCGTCGGCGGTGAGGAAGATCACGTTCTTCGGATGCGCGCCGCGCGCGCTGGGCACGTGGTTGGCGATGTAGTGCAGCGGGTAGCTGACGCGCGTGTTCTCGGTGATCGACTGGTCGTCGAAGTCCACGCGGCGCTCCTCGTCGACCACGCAGTTCTCCAGCACCGTTCCGAACATGCGCGTGGTCGAGTAGATCTCGGGCTCGCCCTCCTTCGACAGCTTGATGGCCTTGGCGTAGCAGCCGCCCTCGAAGTTGAAGATCCCCTCGCCGCTCCAGCCGTGCTCGTCGTCGCCGATCAGCGCGCGCTCGGGGTCGGCCGAGAGCGTGGTCTTGCCCGTGCCCGACAGGCCGAAGAAGAGCGCCGCGTCGCCCTGCGGGCCCACGTTGGCCGAGCAGTGCATCGACAGCACGCCGTGCTCGGTCGGCAGCAGGTAGTTGAGCAGGCCGAACACGCTCTTCTTGATCTCGCCCGCGTACCGCGTTCCCCCGATCAGCACCTCGCGGCGGCCGAAGTGGATGAGGATGAAGGTGCTGGTGCGGGTGCCGTGGCGCGCCGGGTCGGCCGGGTACTCGGGGGCGTGCAGGATGGTGAAGCCGGGCTGGAACTCGGCCAGCTCCTGCTCGCCCGGGCGGCGGAACATGTTGAACGCGAACAGGTTGTGCCACGCGTTGGGGGTCACCACGCGCACCCCCAGCCGGTACTGCGCGTCGGCGCCGGCCCACATGTCGCGCACGTACAGGTCCTGCCCCTCCAGGTGCTCCATCACGTCCTCGCGCAGCCGGTCGTAGTTCTCCGGCTCGAAGGGCATGTTCACCTTCCCCCAGTCCACGTGCCCCTCGCTGCCGGGCTCGCGCACGATGAAGCGGTCGTTGGGCGAGCGCCCGGTGTGCGGGCTGGTGACGGCATTGAAGGGGCCGCCGTCCACCAGGATTCCCTCGCCGCGGCGGATGGCGTGCTCCACCAGCTCCACCGGGTTCAGGTTCCAGAACACGGTGCCCGGGTTGCGGATGCCGTGGCGGTCCAGCCCGAACCGGCTCTCGCGCCCGAAGGTCGGGGCGGAGGCCTGGGCGGGGTTCAACGTGGTAGCCATGCTTCAGGATCTCGGTTCAGGAACGCGGCCCGCCGCCCGGCGAATGCATTGGTTCGGCGGCGGAGCGGAAACCGGTACGGTAGCACGCGCCCGCCCGCGGTGCAAGCCGAGTGCGCGCGCGGTGAGCGCCGCTCACCCGGCGGGCGAAAGGGTCCGGAGCGGCGCCGCGTGTCTTCCGTCCGGGCACGCATCTTCCGGGCGAGCGGCGCGGCACGGAGTGCGAGAGCACGAGATGTAGAGTACGAGAGTACGGAAGTACGAAAGTACGATCGATGAAACGTGCCGGCGCCCGGACGTCGGGGCCGGCAGTCATGGGGATGAATCCTTTTCGCCTCTTCCGCCGCGCCGAAACCGGCTGGATGTGACCGTGCGGGGGCCCGCGCGTCCGTGTCCCGCCCGGAACATCCGTGGTCGCGCGGGGTCGCATACCGGGTGGGCGGGCGACCGGAAGTCGTTTCGCACCTTCGCGGTACAGCAGGAAGAGGCAGTGCCCGGCATCATCGTGGACCTCACCCGCATTCCCGCCCTCGAGGCGCTGGCCGACGCATTCGTGACCGTGGGCGAAGACTGGCGCGTCTCGTACTGGAACGCCGCCGCCGAGCGCTGCTTCGGCGCCGCGCGCGAGGCGGCGCTCGGCGCGCCCGTGTGGGAGGCGCTTCCCGCCGCGGCGCAGCCGTCGCTGCGCGCGCGGCTGGCGGCGGTGGTGGCCACGCGCGCGCCGCTGCGCGTTCCCTTCGCCGCGGGCGGCGACGGGCCGGCGCTCACGCTGGACGCGTCGCCGCTGGAGGGTGGCGGGCTTGCGCTGCACTTCCGCGACGCCACCGACCACGCGCGGGTGGCCGAGCGCTACTCGCGCCTGCTGGCCAGCATCCGCGACGGCTTCGTGGCGGTGGACGCCGACTGGAAGGTCGTCTACGTGAACTCCGCGGCCGAGACGCTGCTGCACGTGCGGCTGCACAAGGCCGTGGGCGCGTCGCTGCTCGTCCATCTCCCCTCCGAGCCGCCGGAGCTGGCCGCGGCGCTGCGGGGAACGATGGGCGACGGGCAGCCGCGGCGGCTGCAGGCGGTGCGGCCCGGAGTGGAGTGGCTGCGCGGGCGCTACTTCGACCTTTCCGTCGATCCGCTGGCGGGCGGGGGGATCTCGCTCCTCTTCCAGGACGTGACCGAGCGGCAGGAGCGCGAGGCCGAGCTGGCGCGCCTGGCCGCCGAGGCGCAGGAGGCCAGCCGCGCCAAGAGCCGCTTCTTCGCGGCGGTGAGCCACGAGCTGCGCACGCCGCTGCACGCCATCGTGGGCTACACGCACCTGCTGTCGACCGACTCGTACGGCGACATGCCGCAGCCGGCGTCGCGGGCGGCGGAGCGGGCCAGCGTCTGCGCCGAGCACCTGGCGCGGCTCATCGACGACGTGCTGGTGCTGACCACCACGGAGATCGACCGTCTTCCCGTCTATCCCGCGCCGCTGAAGCTGGCCGAGTACCTGAACGAGGTGCTGGAGCCCTTCCGCCGCCAGGCCGAGGCCAAGGGGCTGCGCTTCGAGCTGGACGCGCCCGCCGGGCTGACGCTGCACGTGGACCCGGAGCGGCTACGGCAGATCGTGTACGCGCTGGTGACGAACGCCATCAAGTTCACGCCGCGCGGGCACGTCCGCGTGGGTGTGCGCGGGACGGACGGGGAGATCGAGATCCGCGTGGAGGATTCGGGGCCGGGGATCGCGGCGGAAGACCGCGCGCGGATCTTCGAGGCGTTCGAGCAGGTGGGCGACGACGCGCGCACCGACTCCATTCACCGCGGCACCGGGCTGGGGCTGACCATCGCGCGGAAGCTGGCGGGGCGCCTCGGCGGCTCGCTCGCGCTGGAGGGCGGCGACGGCGCGGGCTCGGCGTTCGTGCTCCGCGTCCCGATCTCCGCGCCTGAATGATCCGAACAGAAGGTCTCACACGGAGGGAACGGAGGAAGCGGAGGAACAGCGTGCGCGCTGAGCTCTCCGCTTCCTCCGTTTCGTCCGTGTGATTCGTCGTTACGATCGCTTGCTCCGCGCCGCGGGCTTGCGGGACGCAGCGGAGCGGGCGCGGGCAGCCTGGGCGGCGGCCTTGGGCGTGGTGCGGGGGCGGGCGGCGGCGGGGCGCGCCGGCGCCTTCTTCTCCGCCTTCTCCTGCTTCTGCTCGACCAGGTCGTCCTGCTCGGCGTCGAGCACCTCCAGCGCCTCGGCCGCGGCTTCGGCGCCACCGCCGTAGAGGAAGACGGGGACGCCGGCGGTGCGCAGCGCGTCGGCTACGTCGATGCGGTCCTCGAAGGCGCAGACCAGTTCGTACTCGCGCCGCAGCCGGGCGATCTCGTCGGCCTTGAAGGCGCCGGAGGGGCGGAAGTCGCGCGGCGGGCGCATCACCAGCCGGTCGTAGTCGGTCAGGCCGTTGGCCTTCAGCCACCGCACGGTGGTCTTGCGCGTGTGCTCGGGGCGGCCGGTGAGAAAGACCACGCGGTTCCCCGCGGCGTGCAGCGCCCGCAGCACCTCCATCGACGCGGCGATGGGCGGGTCGCTGCCGATGGCGTCGAAGTAGCTCTTCCAGTCGCGCTTCTTCCCCTTCTCCACCTCCACGAAGTGGGCGCGCGCGCGGTCGTCGCTCAGCGTTCCGTCCAGGTCCCAGATCACCGCTTTCGGCAGCTGCTTCGGCATCCCCATCTCCCGTTCTGGCAATGAGATGGAGATCGCTGCTGGAAGATGCTTGCCAGCGCGTCGCCAGCGCCCCGGGATCTCACGCGGAGACGCGGAGTCGCGGAGAACTCACCCCATGCGATGAGTTCTCCCGCGTCTCCGCGTCTCCGCGTGAGATTTCAGTGTTTCGGTGGCCGCGCGGGGCGCATCTCCACGCGCGAGACGAGGGAGTTGGAGGGGAGCGCGAGCAGGTCCATCACCACCTGGGCGATGTCCTCGGGCTGGATCTTCCAGGCGCCCGACTCGTCCGGCTCGTTGTCGTTGAAGTAGGTGTTCACGCTTCCGGGCATGATGTAGTTGACGCGGATGCCGTGCTGCCGCACGTCCATCATCAGCGCCTCGCTGAAGCCCACGAGGCCGAACTTGCTGGCGTTGTACGCCGTCCCGCCCGCGAACGGGTTCTTCCCCGCCAGCGACGCGATGTTGATGATCCACGCATCCTTGCTGTTCTTCAGATGCGGGATCGCCTCGTGGCAGCAGTAGAACACGCCGGACAGGTTGGTGGCGATCAGCCGGTCCCACTCCGCCGGGTCGATCTGGTCCACCGGCGAGAAGATGCCGAAGCCGGCGTTGTTCACCAGGATGTCGACCCCGCCCAGCTGCTCCGCCGTTGCCCCGATCAGCCGCCGCACGTCCTCCAGCCTGCCCACGTCGCAGGGGATGCCGAGCACTTTCCCCCCGCCCGCGCCCTCCAGCTGCCGCGCGGCTTCCGCCACCTCCGCGGCGTTGCGCGCGGAGACGATCACGTTCGCGTTCGCCCGCGCCAGCGCCTCGGCGATCGAGAAGCCGATCCCCTTGCTGCTCCCCGTCACCACCGCCGTCCGCCCCGTCAGATCCAGCGCCATCCCCGCCTCCCTCGTCTCGTGATCGGCATCTCCAAACCGCTTGTGGGTGATTTGGGGATAAGAAGACGCGGATGCAAGCCGCATCATCGCATGGTCTCATACCGGATCCGGGAATTCAGTTCGTGTATCCTCGCCACTTCAACCCGACGTCATCCTGAGTCGAACACCGCGCTGCGCGCGACCACGGAGGATGAAAGGACAGTGGTCGTGAGCGCTGATGCCACAGAATGAGCGGATCAGCCTCGCGCAGTTTGCGAGGCTTCCCGTAGTTGTTGCTGCGACT
>NZ_DATIND010000078.1 GCF_035474595.1 Longimicrobium sp. | reverse complement strand
ACGCGGCGCGCGCGCCGCTTCTCGAAGCCGCTTGATCCCCACTAACCAGGTGTCCACGAAAGTGGGGCAACTCCAATCCTGAGGCCGGCCACACCCTCGTTGCTCCCGCACGAGCGGCTGCAGGCCGAAGGATCTATCGGCGAGGTCGCACGTGCACGATGGATGACGAAGCGAGGCCGGCACTCGTGCGACGAATGCCGGCCTCGCTCTCCGTATCGCCCATCCTCAGCCTTCGCTGTACGGCTGGTACTCGGGGGCGGGCTTGCGGCGGGTGAGCCACGACATGAAGAAGCTGGCGAGCACCTGCAGCCCGAAGATGGCCGCCAGCTTGATCGCCGGGTCGCCGCCGCGGCCCACGAGCCACCACGCCAGCCCCGTCGCGAACACCGACCCGGCCACCAGGAACGGCAGCCGCCCGCGCGAGCCCGTCAGCCGGTGCACGGCCAGCGGCGTGAACAGCACCGTCGCCACCGCGCCGGCGATCAGGCGCCGGTGCCGGTCCTCCACCACGCCTTGGATGGCCAGCGCCCACGACGCGACGAAGAGCCCGACCGCCGCCGTGGTCAGCACCAGCTCCGACAGGGCGCGCAGGAAGCGGCGCACCGGCCCGGGGCGCGGCTGCGTGGCGTATTCCGGCGGCTGCCCGGCGGGCGCGAACAGTCCCGCGGGGTTTGCCTGTGGCACGGCGGGACGCGGCGTGGGATACACCGCCTGCACCGGCACCTGCTGCGGCTGCGGACGCATCGCCGGCTGCTGCGGCGGCGCGGCGGCGTAGATGCGCGTCTGCTCGTCGTCGGGGACGGGGCGGAGCGGGGCGGACGGGGTCGAGCGCGCGTAGGTGGGCTGCGGCGCGGGCGCGGCGGCGGGCGGGGCCACGGTGCGCGCCCGCGCGGAAGCCGGGACGCCGCCGGAGAGCGCGTCGGCCATCTCCCCCGCGTCGCGGAAGCGCTCCACCGGCGTGCGGGCCAGGGCGCGCACCAGCACGGCGTAGGTGGCGTCGTCCAGCGCGGGGGCGCGCTGGCGCAGCAGGCGCACGGCCTCGCCCACCTCGGCGGTGGCGCGCGACGGGTCGGCGGAGGTGAACGGGCGCGTGCCCGTGACCAGGTGGTATCCCACCGCGCCCAGGCTGAACACGTCCGACGCGGAGGTGATGTGGTCGTCGCCGCGCAGCTGCTCGGGCGAGGCGTACGCGGGGGAGAAGGGCGAGCGGCCGTAGACGGTGAGCTGCGTCATCGTCCCGTCCTCGGCCCCCACCTGCGCGATCCCGAAGTCCAGCACCCGCACGTGGTCGCCGCCATGCGCGTCGTCTTCTTCCAGGAACAGGTTGCCGGGCTTCACGTCGCGGTGCACCATCCCCGCGCGGTGGCCGGCGGAAAGGCCGCGCGCCGCCTGGCGGAGGATGGAGATGGACTCGGCCAGCGGCGGCGGGCCGCCGCGCATGAGCCGCGCGGCCAGGTCCTCGCCGTGCAGCAGCTCCATCACCAGGAAGTCCAGGTCCAGCTCGGGATCGGTGCCGAAGTCGTGCACCTGCACCACGTTGGGGTGCCGGAGCGCCGCCGCCGCCCGCGCCTCGCGCTGGAAGCGCTGCCGCAGCCGCGCGTGCTCGTCCGGATCGGTCGTCACGGCGCCGACCACCTTCACCGCCACCAGGCGCGACAGGCGCTCGTCGGTGGCGCGGTACACGGCGCCCATCCCGCCGCGCCCGATCACCGCCTCGATCAGGTAGCGGCCGGCCAGCGTGCGCCCGGTCAGCAGTCCCGCGATCCCGTACATCTACAGATCAATCCCGCGGTTGAGGGGTGCGGAAACCGGAAGAAGAAAATCGTCAAGCTGGCCCGTTCGCCTGCCCGATCCGGAGTGCCGGGGGCGGGTGAGGCGAATGGAATTCGCCCCCAACAACAGCACAAAGTCCCTGCGGGACTGCGGCCTCGGCATTTCGGCGCACATCGGAGGCTGGTGCGGCCTCCGCTTGTCCAGCGCGGCCAAGTCGGGAGGGCGCTTCGGCTTACGGAGTGCTCTACGGGCGGAGATGTGACCGGGTTTCCGTCGCAGGCACTCAGGACTCAGGACTCGCTACCGCGTGGCGCAGATCGAACTCCAGCCGGAAGCGCTGGCGGACGCCGGGGCGGCCGACGGTGTAGGCGAAGGTGCGGCCGTCCAGGATCTCCAGCGACCAGACGTTGTGCGCCGCGGGCGGAAGCATCCGCGCGGTGGCGCTGTCGGCGGCGAAGTCCTGCCGCTCCGGCGTGCCCGCATCGCGCGTCACGCCGCCATAGCCGCTGACCGCATCGCCCGCCACCTCGTGCGTCAGCGCCAGCGCGCCGTCCACCCGGCGTACCACCCAGGTGCGCGACGGGTCGGGGCCGATCACGAAGCCGATCCGCACCTCGTCCGCGCGGCAGTCGCGCACGTGCATCACCAGGCGGTTGCGCACGAAGACAGAATCCGCGCCCTCCGCCATCCGCCCCTCGAACGCACGGCCGCAGAGCTGGGTCAGCCGCCGCCAGAAGACTTCCTGCACGGTGGAGCGGAGCGCCTGCTGCGGCGGCGGCCCCACGCCGAACCAGCACCCGGCGAGCGTCGCGGAAAACAGGAGGGCGGCGGCGGATCGGCGGAGGAACGGCACGCGGGAGATGCGGATCGTGTGGGCGAACGCGGAGCGGCGCATGAAGATAACCGTCTCCGCGAGCCCAAGGCCATCCCCCGCCGCCGATCCGCATCGTACTCCCGTACTTCCGTACTCTCGTACTTCCTGGCTGGTACACACCCTGCAAGCCCCTTCCGCCCCCGGAATCACCCGGAGTGGACGGACCCGTGACCAGGAGGGACGATGCCGATGGACTCGCTGAAGGACCTGTACGTGGAGCAGCTGCGCGACCTGTACAGCGCCGAGAACCAGATCCTGAAGGCGCTGCCGATGATGGCCGAACGGGCGCACAACCCGGAGCTCCGCAGCGCGTTCGAGGAGCACGAGCGCGTGACGCACGACCAGGTGAAGCGCCTGGAGGCCATCTTCGACGGCATGGGCGAGAAGCCCGGCGGCCACCACTGCAAGGGGATGGAGGGGCTGCTGAAGGAAGGGCAGGAGATGCTGAAGGAGAAGGGCGATCCCGACACCATCGACGCCGGGCTCATCGCCGCGGCGCAGCGGGTGGAGCACTACGAGATCGCCGGCTACGGCTGCGTGCGCACCTACGCCGACCGGCTGGGGATGGCCGACCACGCCCGCACCCTCCAGCAGACGCTGGACGAGGAGGGCCAGACCGACCACCGCCTGACCGCGCTCGCCGAGCGCATCATCAACCCCAAGGCGGAGGACGGCGGCTACCGCTGACGGGCGGCGCTCGTAGTTGCCATTGCCGTTCACCTCTCCTGCTGTCGGGAGAGGTCGAAAAATGGAGAAGGGGAAGACGGTGGTTTTGTCTTCCCCTTCTCCATTTTTCGGGTGAGGGCCTCAGCTCTCGTCGTCGTGGTGCTTGTGGCGGAGGTCCTCGAGCGTCGCCAGGTCCTCGCGCCAGACGGTGCGGAGAACGGGGTGCATGTCCACGTAGCTGCGCAGCCCGTCCACCAGCGCGTCCAGGTTCACGCCCTCGAAGTCGTCCTCGAACGACGGCGGCGCGGGCGCGGTGTCCGGCTGCTCCTCGTCGCCCGCCGCTCCATCCATCCCCGGCGCGTTGCCGAGCCACACCACGCGCCCGTCGCCGTACTGGATCCCCAGGCGCTCGCCGTCGGTGGCGTAGCTCACGGCGCCCTCCCACGGCATCACGTCGCGGACCTCGCGGCCGTCGGGGTCGGTGCGCGGAAGGTAGAAGCGGTCGGGAAGGCGGATGGCGCGGCTGGTCATGATCACGGTCGGACGGGTTCCGCGGTCCGGATGAGCAAAGGGCGCCCCCGCATGGGAGCGCCCCGGAAAGTCAGACGGCCGACACCGGACGGGCCCGGCCGGCGGCCGGGGCGGGTGCGGTTCCGGGCGCGCCGGCCTCCAGCGACTCGGGGTGGATGCGCTCCAGCTGCGCGCGCACCTCCACGAACCGCTGCGCCTGCGACACCAGGCCGCGGCGCTCCAGGAAGGTGTTCAGGTGCTGCAGCACCGAGCAGAGCGACTGGTAGCGCTCCTCCACCCGCCGCAGCCGCCGGATCTCGCGCACCAGCCGCAGCGCCGCGTCGGGGTGCATGGTGGCAATGAAGCGCTGGTCCTCCTCGCTGACCTCTCCGTCGCGCTCCACCACGTACACGTACTCGTCGCCGGCCGGGGTGGCGTGCGCCACCACGCGCATGCTCTCGCCGGTCTGGAAGTCCAGCACGGTCTGCGCTTCCCACGGTCCCGGCGTGGCGTCGCACGCCAGCGTCTCGATCTCGAACAGGTCCTGGTCCGTCAGGGGAGGCTGCTTGGCCATGGTTGAGAGCCGGTGCCGCGGATTGCGCCAAAGGCGCGTGCCGCCGGGTGCGTGGGTGGGTTGCGAACTGCCGGGACCCGGCGCGAGCCGGAAAGGTGCGGAGCGCTCGCGTGGAGTGCGGGCACCAAAACTGGAAGCCAACCGACGATGCCGCAACCCCTTCGGCGGCAATTCGGTCACCGCCGCACCCGCTTCGCGCCGGGACGGCCGCCCCCGCGATCCGCGCGGGGGCTGGCGCGTCCGGGGCGCTTCAGCGCGGCGCGGAGGGCGAGCGCGACGTGGAGACGTTCTGGTCGATGCGAAGCGTGGCGCCGCCCCAGCTTTCGTTCAGGTCCAGCCGCCCCTGCCAGATGGTGGCGTCGACCCCCGACGCGCCGGGGCGCTGGTCCAGCGTGAACCCCGCGTCGGTCGCCGTCACCCACACCGGCACGGCGTCGCTCCGCCCCGCGCCGGCCCACGCGGTGCGCATTGCCTCGGTCAGCGGCGCGGCGTTCAGGCGGTGGACGTACAGCCCGGGAAGGTAGCGCCCCTCCGCCAGCACCCGCTGCGCCCACTCGCGCGCGTAGGCGACGAGCGGCGCGGAGACGGCCTGCACCCGCTCCACGTCCAGGTAGATGACGGAGCCGGCGGGGAAGCCCTCGCTCGCCGCGCGCGCGATCGCGTCGTCGGCGTCCGTGGTGCCGCGGCCGGCGACCAGGTTCGCGGCGGAGCACTGGGCGGGGGCGGCCTGCACCTGCGTCTGCGGCTGCGCCGGGGGCTGCGCCTGCGCGGGCGGATTCTGCTGTGCGGCGGTGGTGGTGTCGAGCGCGGGCTGCTGCGCGGGGGCGCGGTTCATCTGCCCCCAGTCCTGCTGGCCGACGTAGATGGCCGCCGTCCCCCATCCCATCGCGATCAGCGCGTCGCGCTTGCCGGACCACGAGAGGTCGCGGTGGCAGGGGGCGGGGAGATAGTAGCCCACCCACTCGTACGGCGAGGCGTCGCGCCACGCCCGCATGATCCCGTCGCCGGGGTAGATCGTGGTGTCGAAGCCGGGATGCCCCGCCGCCGTCGGCTTCGTAGGCCCGGACGGCACCGGCGCCGGACCCGTCCGCACGGACGACGGCTGCGCGCACGCCGCGACCATCGCGGCGAGCGGAATGGCGGCAAGGCGGATCGGGGTGATACGGCGCGGCATCGTTCTCCGGAGCATCGGGGTCATCGCAGGATGCGCCGATGCACGGGCAAGTCGCGGGCCGGATGGGGTTTGGGCGTGGCGCCGATATTCGAAGGCAGGTTCGGTGCACTCCCGACTCCGGCCGCGCACCGATGCCGGGGGTGCAGTCCGCGAAGGCGGACTTCGGGCCGTTGTTGCCGCGAATTCATTCGCCCCACGGCGCGAGCGGCGACTTCCCCCATCACCCTTCGACGACCAGCGTCTCCCCGTGGCGGAGGATGTGGAGGTCGCGCTCGGAGAGGCGGGCGTCCGCCCAGGCGGCGCGCGTGCGGACGGGGGGCTCCAGCGGGTCCTCGTCGGTAAGGCGGAAGGTGCCCCAGTGCATGGCGACGAAGGCGCCGCGGCCGCCGAGCTCGCGGTAGGCGCGAACCGCCTCCTCGGGGTTCATGTGCGCCGGGGCCATGAACCAGCGCGGGTCGTACGCGCCGATGGGAAGCATCACCACGTCGAACGGGCCCAGCCGCCGCCCGATCTCCTCGTACCCGCGGAAATACCCGCTGTCGCCGCCGAAGTAGATGCCGCGCCCGTCAGCGAGGCGCAGCGCGTACGAGGCCCACAGGCGGTCGTTCATCTCCTTCAGCCGCCGCCGCGTCCAGTGCTGCGCGGGCGCGCAGGTGACGGCGATTTCACCGATCTTCGTCTCCCCCCACCAGTCCAGCTCGGTCACGTTCGTCACGCCCAGGTCGCCGAACCAGGCGCGGTACGCGAGCGGGGTGATCCACCGCAGCCCGGCGCCGAAACGGTCGCGCAGCCGCTCCACCGTCGCCCGATCGAGGTGATCGTAGTGGTCGTGCGAGAGGAGGACGGCGTCGACCGGCGGCAGCTCGTCGAAGGGGATGCCGGGCTCCTGGAAGCGCGCCGGGCCGATACGCTGGCTGGGCGACGCGCGGCGGCTCCAGTGCGGGTCGGTGAGCAGGTTCAGCCCGCCCGCCTGGACGAGGAACGACGCATGCCCCACCCAGGTCACGCGGATCTCGTCCCCCGCGCGCGGCATGGCGACGGCGTGGGGGACGACGGGGACCTGCTCCGGCGGTGGATTGGGCGCGCGCCTGTTCCGCATCCGCTCCCACTGCCAGCGGAAGATGCTGCCGCCGCTGCGCTGGTCCGCCACCTCCAGCGGCCAGGGAATGCGAAAGCGGCCGTCGGGGCCGTGGTGCGGCGGGCGTTCGGTCACCGTGCTCGTCGGGGTCGGAGTGATGACGATCGAATGGAAGCGGCCGGCGCCCGTGCGTCAACAACCGTTCCGGAAGAGGTCTCACGCCCTGGCCTGCGAGCCGCGCCCCGGCATCCGCGGTTCCTGGGGCGGTGACGCATCTGCTCCCGCCTGCTACAGCTCTTCACCTGATGGAAGTCTTTGGTTAGCTTGGATTTACGCGATCCGTGGGGGCGTCGCGGAGACGGGCTGCACCCTCCTCCACGCCCGAAGACCGTTGCAGGCTGCTCGCGGCGCCGGCGCCATCCCTGGCCCGGCCGACGCCTCGGTCGCGGACGGGAAAAGGAGCGCACATGGACGCACCGCAAAGGGAACCCCGCGGGCCGGAAAGGCTGGCCGGCGCGTCACCCGGCTCGCGCGCGGACGTGCTCCTGATGGCCGACGGAGACCTGGACACGCACGCCGTCTACGGAACGTTCCTCGAATCCCGCGGGTTCGCGCTGGTGCACGCCTACTCGCCTGGCGAGTGCATCCGTCTGGCGCGGTCGATGGGGTTCGCGGGGGTGGTGGCCAGCGTGGGGCGCCGCGGCATCCTCCCGTGGGAGAGCTTCCGCGAGCTTGCCGGCCTGGCCTCGGGCGCGGGGTTCGCCATCGTCTGCATCACCACCGACCCGTACGTCGCGGCGCACTGCCGGCGCCTGGCGCCCGAGGCCGCGCGCGTGCTGATGCTCCCCTGCTCGCCACGGAGGCTGGCTGCCGCGATGCGGCGCGCCCTCCGCCATCGGCCCGCGCCGCAGTGGCAGTGAAACGCATCCGGTCGAACGCAACCGGGCCGCGGAGGACAGGACGTCCTTCCGCGGCTCTCGTCGTTATGGGGATGAAGATGGGGGGATTGCGGCGCTACCAGACGACGCGGAGCGCGTGCTCCATCCCCAGCTGGCGATGGTTCTCGTTGTGCTCGCGCACGTTGCAGTAGGCCGTGTAGCCGCCCACCACCAGCCGCATGGGGAAGCTCACGGTCTCGCCGGGCTTCAGGACGCGCGTGGAGCGCAGGCCGCGGTGGCCGCGCACGGAGAACTGGTGCTGGTCGTGCCCCGCGTTGGTCACGGAGAACGTCACCTCGCCCTGCTGCACGCTGTCCGGCATCTCGATCCGGTACTCCGTCAGCCGCACGGCGACGGTGCGCGGCGGCTTCGCCGCGGCCGACGGCCCGGCGGCGAGCGTCAGGAGGGCGAGGAGGGGAAGGGCGAGAACGCGGGCGTATGGCATCAGGCTGGCCTCCGATCGGGGAAGTACAGCGCGCGGCACGGGAGACGTGCCCGCCACACCCGAATCTACATCGGCCGGGTTGATGTACGGAGGAAACGTTTGGTGGGCCCCGGATCTCTTCGCATCACCCCGGATACAAAGGCGGCTGAAGCCGCTGCAACAACTACGAAAAGCCTCGCAAACCGCGCGAGGCTCCAACCGCAGGTATTGGTGGCGCGGTCGTCAGCCGCCCTTCATCCCCAATTCGGAGATCGATCGTGTAATCCGGAAGCGCACGTGCGACCTCGCCTATGGATCCTTCGGCCTGCAACCGCTCGTGCGGGGGCAACAATGGCTTGGCCGGCCTCAGGATGACGTCTCTCTGTGCGTTTGTAATGCACAGGTGATTGCCAGATGCGATATTACAACTGCGCCCCGGTGATCACGCCGCCATCGAATCCTGGTCGCCGAAGTCGAGCTGCTGGGGGCGGAGGGCGCAGTGCTCGCCGCAGCCGAACTTGTAGCGGTTGCGCGCGAACCAGCGGTAGAAGCGGTTGAACAGCTCGCCGAAGAACGGGACCTTGAACGCCCACCCCAGCATCCCGCCGTACGGAAGGATCTTCAGCAGCTGCTCGATGGCGTAGCCGCCCTGCCACGTCTGTCCGCCCGGCCCGACCAGCTGCATCGCCTGCGCGTACGCCTCGGCGGGGATCCACGGGAAGCGGATGAGCACCGAGGTGTTCTGGAACGGGATGGGCTCGATCTCCTGCCGCGTGTCCCACTTGCGCAGGAGCTTCACCAGGCGGCCGCACACCTTGCACTGGCCGTCGTACACCACCGTCCACGGCCGCCCGCTGCCCACGGCGTCGGCCTCCTGCCCGCCGAACACGAAGCGCACCACGGGAATGGTCATGCCGCCCTCGCCTCCGCCTTCACGTCGGTGGAGATGGCGGGCGGATGCGCGAACGTCGCCTTCACCGTGCACAGGTCGGCCACGCGCTTCGCCGCCGCGAGCCGGTTCGCGGGGAGCCCCGGCCACTCGATCTCCACCTGCATCGAGCCCACGCGGTGCGGGTCTTCCACGAAGGTCCATCCCACCTCCAGCGCCAAGCCGTCGGCGGGGAGCTTGGCGTTCGTGGCCCACGCGTGGAGGACGGAGAGGGTGCAGGTGGCCAGTCCGCTCGCCAGCATGTGGTAGGGCGAGTAGGTCATCTCCGCCGACTCGGCCTCGACCGACATGGGCCCGGCGCCGCCGTCCACGCGGATGCGGTCGTCGGAAAGGAGGGTGATCTTCATCGCTCCGCGTCCGGGGTGCCGGCGTGGGTGTGCGTGTACGCGGGCGGGTCGCTCGCGGGGAACGACTCGTCGCTGGCCTCGTCCACCGCCGCCTCGTCGCGGTCGTGCGCAGCCTCGCGCTCGGCGGCGCCCGGCGTGGCGGGAAGGTCGTTGGGAGCCGCGGGGGTGGGGTCGGCAGGCATGGGTGCGCTCCAACGTAAGTGGAACTGAAGTCCTAAGTCCTAAGTCCTAAGTCCTAAGTCCTAAGTCCTAAGTGCCGGATTCCGCGCCGTTCGTCGCCGCCCGATTCAGTTCACTTGGGACTCAGGACTCAGGACTTGGGACTTCTTTTTTCATCCCTTCAACAGCGACTCGCCGCCGTCGATCCACATCTCCGTGCCGGTGATGTGATCGCTCGCGTCGGAGGCCAGGAACAGCACCAGACGTGCCACCTGCTCGGCGCTTCCGGGGCCCCGCGTGAGCGGCTGGTGGGTCTCCGGGAACTCCACCGGCATCTTCACCTTCTCCAGGTCGCGCTTCTCGGTATTCTCGTCGATCTCGGTCTCGATCGCCCCCGGGCAGATGATGTTCACCCGCACCTTGCTCGGCGCGAGCTCCAGCGCCAGCATCTTCCCCATCGCCACCTGCGCGGCCTTGGTGGACGAGTACGCCGTCGCGCCGGTGTTGCTGAAGATGCGCGTTCCGTTCACCGAGCTGGTGATGACCACCGAGCCGCCCTGCTTCTTGAGATGCGGAACGGCGTACTTGATGGTCAGGAAGGTGCCGGTAAGGTTGATGGCGATGGTCTGCTCCCACTCCTCGGGCTTCAGCTCCTCGATGGGCGCCCACACGCCGTTCACCCCCGCGTTGGCGAAGACGACGTCGATGCGGCCGTACGCGTCCACCAGCTGCTTCACGGCGGCCTCCATCTCGTCGGCCTTGCTGATGTCGGCCAGGAGGACGGTGGCCTTCCCGCCGTCCTTCTCGATCTCCTTCACCACCGAATCCAGGTCGTCGCGCGTGCGGCCCAGCGCGCCGATCCGCGCGCCCTCCTTCGCCAGCATCTTCGCCGCCGCGCGCCCGATCCCCTCGCCCGCGCCCGTGATCAGCGCCACCCGCCCCTCGAGCTGCATCCCATCCCCCTCCGATTGCATGTCACTGGTGTGTAGAGACTTGGAGGATGTAGAGAGATGCGTGCCATGGTCTCGAATCGGGTGCGCGCGTCCTCAAAGCACGTTCCCGAGTCCAAGCGCTGGTTATGGAAATGGGCTGCCACCGCGTCCTCACAACGGCGCGGGTGGCGGAGCATTCGGCGGAACGGTCGTAGGCGCCGGCGGCGGAAGCGGCGCCGGTCGCGAAACTCCATTCTCGCACTGGGGGTTCGTGACGGACCATCCTGCGTAGGGCGCGAACTTCCGCTGAAGTCCGCCAGCATTCAGGATGAGATCAGAGACTGCCTTTTTCTTTGCGGTGTCGTCCGTAGCGGTTTGGATGGCCGCTTGGTAATCGGACGTAACCATTGCCGCTTCCGACACGAAGTCTGCTGCGTCGCGCTCCGCTCCGCGCCAGATCTGATAAACTCCGATGGCCGCTGTAATTAGCGAACCACCGACACCGACCCAAGTTTTGGTGTCTTCGGCCTTGAAGGTTCCCGTTAGGGTGGCGGTCGCAAGGCCAAAACCGGTCGCCACGCCTCCGGATCGAATTAGATCTCTCTTGGCCCGCCCGACCTCTCCTCGATGGAGGTTCGCGTAAGCCTCCACACACTGCGCAAGCCGATTCCCGTACTCCACGGCGTCTGCAGGTGAGGCCCCAGTCAGAACGGCTGAGTACGGCGCCGCAGTTCCTGCCCCGACCGTATAGGCGCATCCACTGAGACAAACCGTACACAGCAGTGCCACTTTCATCGCACTCATGCAATTCTCTCCGATCAGCGGGATCGATTTGACAGCACGGGTGCGGAACACATGCGGTCTGGCACTTCAGCCCGCACGTACCGCTTTGTTGCGTTTCCGCATGTTTTCCGACAAACGCACGTGAGGCATGCGTGCTACTCACCACCGTTTTCAGAACCAGCTCTTCGCCTCTTTGAACACCTCGAAGTCCGGCTTCCAGGTGGCGATCTCCTCGATCTTCTCGGCCAGGGCGATGTCGCGCTCGGTGATGCCGCCGGCGTCGTGCGTGGTCAGCAGCACCTTCAGCCGCGGGTAGCTCAGGAACAGGTCGGGGTGATGGAAGGCCTTCTCGCCCAGGTAGGCGATGGCGCCGGCCAGCATGGTCGTGCGCTGCCAGTCGCCCGTGTCGTAGGTGCGGACGATGTAGACCTGCTCCAGCGTCCATTCCGGAAGCCGGCTCTTCAGCAGGTCGGCCACCTTCTCGTCGGGATAGCGTTCCATCGTGCGGTCGCGGGTTGGGGGGATGGAGATCAGCCGAGCGGCAGCGCCAGCATCCGCTCGTAGCGCGGCGGGCCACCGCCCAGGTGGCTGCGGAACAGGACGAATCCATCGACCGTCATCCGCCCGCCGAACGGCTCCGCGCCTTCGATCGCGCGGCGGAGGTCGGCGGACGGCTGGATGCGGCTCAGCGTCAGGTGCGGCGAGTACGGCTTCGGCTCCGGCGCGAATCCCGCGCGCACCGCCGCGGCCTCGACCTTCGCCGCGAGCACGCGCAGCTCCGCCGCGCCGTCGCCCACGCCGATCCAGAGCACCGTGGCCCGGGCCGCGCGCGGAAAGGCGCCGAGCCCCGCGAGCGAGAGGCCGAACGCAGGCCCCGGTTCGATCGCCCGCAGCTCGTCGACGAGTGCCTGATGCCGCGCCGCGTCCGTGTCGCCGAGGAAGCGGAGGGTGAGATGCCAGTTGCCCGGCGGCACAGGGCGCCCCGGCATCCGCTCGCCGAACGTGGCGCGCAGGTACGCCTCCAGCCCCTCCCGCAGCTCCGCGGGAAAGGGGATGCCGACGAACAAGCGCCCCACCCTGCCTCCCTCCATCTCCACCTCCGGTGCCGCCGCGGATCGCACGCAATCTCCCGACCGCCGGGAGGATGGAAGGGAAGAAGTCACACGGAGTCAACGGAGTTCTTATACGGAAGATGCGGAATCTGGAGAGATGATCACCATCTCCGCACCCGATCCTGGCGATTCCGGCCACTTGCGCCCGCGCCGCCGCCGCGCGAAATCTCCCCATCCCGCACATCGCCGCGACAATGCCCGCTCGTCCGCGAGGATACATGGCGGCGAGTCCGCGAAGGCGGACTTCGGGCCGTTGTTGCCGCGATTTCAATCGCCCTCCCGATTGCCTATCTCCACGCCGAGCCCGCACCGAGATGCCCATCTCCCGCCGCCCGATCGTCCTGGCCGCCGCCGCCGCGCTGGCCGCGTGCACGCCGCAGCCGCAGCCTGTCTCCGCGCCGGCACCGGCGCAGGCGTCCGCCGCACCGGCGTCGGCGGCTTCCGTGCCGGGGCGCGCGTCCGGTGGCGTGTACGACCTGCTGATCCGCGGCGGGCGCATCGTGGACGGCACCGGGAGCCCGTGGTACCGCGGCGACGTGGCCATCCGCGGCGACCGCATCGCCGCCGTGGGGCTGCTGCCGGGGGCGCAGGCGCGCGACACCATCGACGCGACCGGGCTGGTCATCGCCCCCGGCTTCATCGACATGCTGGGGCACAGCGAGTATCCGCTGCTCACCAACCCGCAGGCCGCGTCCAAGATCACGCAGGGGATCACGACGGAGATCACGGGCGAGGTGACCAGCGTGGTCCCGGTGAACGAGAACACGCTGCGCGAGCTGGGCGACAGCACCCGCGCGCGCGTGACGTGGCGCGACCTGAACGGCTACTTCGCGAAGCTCGATTCGGCGCGCCCCGCCATCAACCTGGCCACCTTCGTCACCGTGGGCTCGGTGCGGCGCTACGTGATGGGCGACGCCGACCGCCGCGCCACCCCCGCCGAACTGCAGCAGATGCGCGGCCTGGTCGCCGACGCCATGCGGCAGGGGGCGATGGGGCTCTCCACCGGCATGATCTACACGCCCGCGTCGTTCGCGCCGACGGACGAGATCACGGAGCTGGCCAAGGTGGCGGGGCAGTACGGCGGCGGCTACGCCAGCCACATCCGCAGCGAGGGCGACCGGCTGGTGGAGGCGGTGAACGAGGCCATCGGCATCGGCGAGGCGGCGCACACCTGGGTGGAGATCCACCACCTCAAGGCCAGCGGCAAGGCCAACTGGGGAAAGATGCCGCAGGCGGTGGCGGCCATCGAGGCGGCGCGCGCGCGCGGCGTGGACGTCTCCGCCGACCAGTATCCCTACCCCGCGTCGGGAACGGACCTGGACGCCATCATCCCCAACTGGGCGCACGCGGGCGGCACCGACAGCATGCTGGCGCGGCTGCGCGACCCTGTCATGCGCCGGCGCATCTCGGGCGAGCTGACGACCGGGGGCGACTGGAACATCGGCGCGTCGGCCGGGGGCCCCAGCGGGGTGATGATCGCGGGCGTGGGCGAGGACAGCCTGAAGCGCTACCAGGGGATGCGCCTTTCCGAGGTGGCCGTCGCCCGCCACCAGCCGGTGGTCGACGCGCTGTTCGACCTGATCCTGGCCGACCGCTCGCGCACCTCGGCGATCTACTTCTCCATGTCGGAGCAGGACATCGAGTACGCCATGCGCCAGCCGTGGGTGAGCGTTGGGATCGACGCGGGCGCGCGGCGCGCCGACAGCACGGTCACCGAGCACCCGCATCCGCGCGCGTACGGCTCGTTCCCGCGCATCCTCTGCCACTACGTGCGCGAGCGGCACGTCATCACGCTGGAGGACGCCATCCGCAAGTTCACCGCGCTCCCGGCGGCGCGCGTGGGGCTGGCCGACCGCGGCGTGGTAAAGGCGGGGATGTTCGCCGACCTCACCATCTTCGACCCCAACACCGTCTGCGACCGCGCCACCTTCGTCGACCCCGTGCAGACCTCGGTCGGCATCCAGCACGTGATCGTGAACGGCGTCCCCGAGATCCGCGACGCGCGCATCACCGGCCAGCGCGGCGGCCGCGGCCTCCGCCGCGGCGGGGGATGAACTGAAGTGAATTACACGGAGGGAACGGAGGGAACGGAGGGAACGAAGAACTCCTCCGTTCCCTCCGTCCCCCCGCCGACGTCATCCTGAGTCGAACACCGCGCTGCGCGCGACCACGATGGATGAAAGGGGCGTCCTCCGGAATCGGAACTCGCTGCCGAGCCGAACAGCCTCGCGCAGTTTGCGAGGCTTCCCGTAGTTGTTGCTGCGACTTTAGTCGCCGGTGAGGGGGCCAGCCCGCGAACTTTCCATTCAGGCCGGCCACGCTGCAACTCGCATCAGCACAAAACCTTGCAGGCCGAAGGATCTGTGGGCGCGGCCGCACGTGAGTTGGCCGCATGCACTGATCCTTCCTTCGTCTGATTCAAATCTTTTGTCGATGATGGAGATGAGATACGCCTCCACCTTCCCCTCGCCCATCGGTGCGCTGACGGCGGTGGTGGATGAAGACGGCGCGCTGATGGAGCTGCGCTTCGAGCGCCAGCCCGCGCCCGATGGCGTGGCGTGGGACGATGCCCGCTGCGCGCACGTCCGCCGCGAGCTGGACGAATACTTCGCGGGCGCGCGGCGCGAGTTCGGTGTCGCGCTGAAGCCGCGCGGAACGCCGTGGCAGCAGGCGGTGTGGACCGCGCTGCAATCGATCCCCTGCGGCGCCACGATCGACTATCGCGCGCTGGCGGCGCTGGCCGGCAACCCCCGCGCGGTCCGCGCCGCCGGCCGGGCGAACGCGACCAATCCCATCCCCATCCTCATCCCCTGCCACCGCGTGATCGGCTCGGACGGCTCCCTCACCGGCTACGGCGGCGGGCTGGAGGCGAAAGAGCGGCTCATCCTCCTCGAAGGCGGGCGAAAGACGGAACGCGGGAGGGTTCTCGCCGCGCGGTGCATGTACGTGGAGGACCGCTTCGGCGCTCCGCGGCTCCTCGATCCGGCGCCGCCCTCTTGAAATGACGCCGAAGGAGGGGGTAGGTTGCCTCTCCGCCCGCCGTCCCGCGGCATCCGCTCCCCACGTTCATCCCACCTCCCATCCCATGCGACGCATCCTCTCCGCCTTCTTCGTTCTCCCGTGCCTCGCGAGCACCGCGGCATCGCTCCCGGCGCAGGAGATCCGCTTCGCCGGGATCCCGTGGGAGACGCCGGTGGACAGCGTCCGCGCGCGGATCGAGGCGCTCGGGTGGCCGTTCCACACCGCCACGCCGTCGGGCGACCTGGCGTTCGTCCGCCGCGACCGTGCCGAGGTGAACGTGTACGTGGACGGAAGCCGCGTCATCCGCTTCGTGCAGATCGACGCCGCACGCGGCGCGGGCGTGGAGGCGCGGTTCCGCGCCCTCGTCGATTCGTTGCAGGCGCTCCTCGGCGAACCCATCGACCAGCGGCCGGAGATGCGCGTGTGGGAGCACGGGCTGACGTCGCTGAGCGTGGCCGTCATCCCGGATGCGCACACCGGCAAGGGCACGGTGCAGTTGCAGTGGCGCGGCCCGGCGTTCCTCGACGCGATGGAGCGCCGCGAATCGGATTTCCCGAGCCTTCCCGCCGGGTGGACCACGGTGCGGTCCGCGCCGGGAAGCCGTACCCTGGCCAACACCTCGCAGGTGGAGCGGCGCGTCGGCGGGGTGCTGGCCGCGGTCTCGCGCATCGAGTACGTGAACGCCCGCACCGTGGGAATCGTCCAGTTCGACGGGGTGGAGTTCCGGATGGAGTTCGACTGCGCGGCGGGGCGCGTGCGGGTGATGGGTGGAGCCGTCTACCTCCGCGGGCAGCGGAAGAGCTTCGATACACCTGCGGCGGCCGCCTGGGTGCCGGCCCTCGCGGGCACCGACCCGGCGCGTGTGCTGGACGCCGTCTGCCGGGCGGCGGGGCAAGGGCCGGCGGTGGTGACGGCGCCCGCGCCGGTGCGCTCCTTCGGGCCGGTGCCGCCCGGGTGGATCGTGATGAGCGAGGATGTGGAGGCCCGGCGGCTGCTGCAGCCGGGCTCCATCACCTCGCTGGGAGGCGGAGTGTACGCCGCGACCATGATGGTGGAGAGCGGAAGGCCGTCCACCTCGGCGTACGGGCCGGTGGACGCCACCCGCTTCGACTTCGAGTTCAACTGCGCGAACGGGCAGATGCGGATGAAGCGCCGCGTCACCCGGTTCCGCGGCCGCGACGTGCACAACGAGCCGCCCCCGCCCGGGTTCGACAGGTGGGCGCCCGCCCCGGACAACAGCCCCGTCCCCGCCGTGCTCTGCCGCATCGCGCGCGAGCGGACGCCGTGACGCCGCCCGTCACCCGCTCCGTGCCCACGGACGCAGCACCCGGTACGCCGGCACGTCGGTGATCCCCGCGCGCTCCACCTCCACCAGCTTGCGGGTCGCCAGCCGGGCGACGGCGTCCTGCACCGCGCGGCGCGACAACCCCGTCTCCTCCGCCAGCTGGCGCAGGGAGGCGACGGCTTCGTGCTCACCGCCTTCCGTCAGGCGCCAGAGGGCGAGGTAGACGAGGAAGGCGGAGGGATGGCGGTCGTGGCCGACCAGATCGGGCATCAGCGTCTCGACCACGTAGTCGTCCAGGAGAATGGGCATCGGCGGTGGCGGGGGAGGGAGGCGGCTGTGGCAACCGATGCCAAAGTGCCGGCTGCGCGCCTTGTGGCGCAAGCGTTCCGGCTGTTTCGTTGTCGCCGCGTCGCAGTCGAAAACCCACAGGAAACGTGGAGCCGGAACCATGATCAAGGCCGTCAAGTTCGTCAGCATCCCCACGCGCGACCAGGACCGCGCGCTCGAGTTCTACACGCAGGCGCTGGGCTTCCGCGTCGTCACCGACCAGCCGTTCGGCGAGCAGCGCTGGATCGAGCTGCGCATTCCCGGTGCGGACACGGGGATCGTGCTCTTCACGCCGCCGGGCCAGGAGGACCGCATCGGCGGCTTCATGAACTTGTCGTTCGCCAGCGATGACGTGCAGAAGACGTACGACGAGCTGTCCGCGCGCGGCGTGGAGTTCGTGCAGCCGCCGAAGACCGAGCACTGGGGCACCTCCGCCATCTTCAAGGATCCGGACGGCAACACCTTCGTCCTCTCCTCGAAGTAGAAAAGCCGGGCTTCACGCAGACGCTGTGGAGCACGGTGCCGGCGACAATCACCGGCGCAGAAACGGCCGTCCCTCGCCGGGACGGCCGTTCTCCGTTTCGTACTCCCGTACTCTCCGTACTTTCGTACTTCCCTACGCGGGCACCGCTTCCGGCTCGCCGGCCATCGCGATCCCCTTCAGCTTCACCGCGTCCTCGTTCCAGGTGCGGAAGCAGTTGTGGCCGAACTCGCGCGCGGCGCGGGCCTGGTCGGGGAAGCCGAAGTAGTCGTGCCACCCCATCTCCTGCGCCTTCCACTTGCAGTCCCAGTGGAAGGTGATGCGGCGAAGCTCGGCGCCCGTGTGCACCTCCATCACCCCGCGGAAGAACTCGCAGCCGGACACGCCGCGCACGTCGATTGATTCGATGTGCAGCTCCGGGTATTCTTCCAGCACCTTGGTCACGGTGCGTTCCACCTTCACGGCCGGGCAGTCCCGGTTGAACGCGATGCGGTCGTTCGAGCGCCCGTCGCGGACGAAGCGCAGCACGGCGTCGCGGAACGGCTCCGTCGCGCTGGAGCGCTCCAGCAGGTCGAAGATTCTCATCCGGGTCGGGTGGGAGAGCGGACAGGGCCTTGGGTGGACCGCAAAAGATAACCCTATGTATCAGTTTCGCCAAGCCTTTGCGGTCGCGCTACTTGCGGCCGGTCTCAGTCGGCTCCCGGGGATCGGATGATTCCCCGCTCCGTCCGCCCCGCGCCGCAGCCGTGACCGCTTCCCGATCCCCATCTCCCGACGCTCATGCCGTGGATCTGCGCCCGCCCGCCGAGGTCGTGGACATCGTGCGGCGCCTGGAAAAGGCGGGGTTCGAGACGTGGACCGTGGGCGGCGCGGTGCGCGACGGGCTGGCGGGCCACCCGCACAGGTACGACTGGGATTTGACGACGGCGGCCCGCCCGCGCGACGTGCAGCGCATCTTCCGGCACACCGTGCCCGTCGGCATCGCGCACGGCACCGTGGGCGTGGTGATCGGGAAGCACCTGTACGAGGTGACCACCTTCCGCCGCGACGTGGAGACCGACGGCCGGCACGCGAAGGTCTCGTTCAGCGACACGGTGGAGGAAGACCTGTCGCGGCGCGACTTCACCATCAACGCCATCGCCTGGCACCCGCTCACGGGCGAGCTGCGCGACCCGCACCACGGCGCCGCCGACCTGCGCGAGGGGATTCTCCGCACCGTTGGCGACGCGCGCGAGCGCTTCCGCGAGGACCGGCTGCGCGTCCTCCGCGCGCTCCGCTTCGCCGGGCGGTTCGCGATGCGCATCGATGCGGCCACGTGGGAGGCGGCGATGGAAGCCGCGCCCGAGCTCCCGCTCCTTTCCGCAGAGCGGGTGCGCGAGGAGCTGCTGAAGGTGCTGCGCCACGTCGCGAATCCCTCCGACTCGCTGCGGCTGTACGAGCGGTCCGGCGCGCTCGCCGCGCTGTTCCCCGAGCTGCAGGCGTGCGTGGGGGTGGGGGATGGGGATGAGGACGTGTGGACGCACCTCCTGCGCACGGTGGACGCATCCGAGGCGAAGCAGCACCTGCGCCTCGCCGCGCTCCTGCACGACATCGGCAAGCCGCTGACGCGGATGGAGATGGACGGCCGCGCGGAGTTCCCCGACCACGCCGCCGCCGGCGCCGCGGCCACGCTGCGGCTGATGACGCGGCTGAAGTTCTCCAACGCCGACCGCGACCAGGCGGTGCACCTGGTGGCCCAGCACGAGGACCTTCCCGCGCACGACGCGCCCGCGCCGCAGGTGCGCCGGTGGCTGCGCCGCGTGGGGCGCGCGTACGTGCACGACGTGCTGCGTCTGGAGATGGCGAACGCGCGCGGCCGCGCCCATCCGGACGCCGCGCGCATCCGTGAGGCTGGGGCGCTCCGCCGCCGCGCCGACGCGGAGATGCGCCGCGGCGCCGCGCTGGAGATCGGCGACCTGGCCGTCGGCGGCGCCGAGCTGCGCGCCCTGGGCATCGCCGCCGGCCCGCGCATGGGCGACATCCTGCGCGCCCTCCTCGAGCGCGTCACCGACGACCCGTCCCTAAACACCCCCGCCGCGCTCACCCGGATCGTCGAAAGCGAGCTGATCGACGACGAATGATCGATGATCCGGCTTCCCAAACCGCTGCCGGCCGAACAGCCCCGCGCGGTTTGCGAGGCTTCCCGTGGTTGTTGCTGCGACTTCAGTTGCCGGTGAGGAAGCCCGATCGCGCACGTTCTATCTATCCAGAAACCGTTGGGAGATGACGAGATGAGCCAGCCCGAGCCGTGGCTCCGCGGCCCCGCGGAGGGAATTCCGCCGCTGCTGATGCCGGTCGCGCACGCGCTGGTCATGGCGCGCGAGGACGTCGCCGCCGCGCTCGCCGGCCTGCCGGGCGGCGTGCTCTGGTCGCGCCCCGGCGGCGCCGCGTCCGCCGGCTTCCACGCGATGCACCTGGCCGGCTCGCTCGACCGCCTGTTCACCTACGCGCGCGGCCAGCAGCTGGGCGACGAGCAGTTCGCCGCGCTCGCGCGCGAGCAGTCGCCCGGCGAGCCGCCGCCCTCCGCGCGCGAGCTGATCCACCTCGTGGAGACGACGATCGAGAAGGCGCTCGCCCAGCTCCGCGCCACCGATCCCACCACGCTGCTGGACCCGCGCGAAGTCGGCCGCCAGCGCCTGCCCAGCAACGTCCTGGGCCTCCTCTTCCACGCCGCCGAGCACACCCAGCGCCACGTCGGCCAGGTCGTCACCACCGCGAGGGTTGCGCGCAATCTTGCACAGGCGGCGGGAGCCTGAGCGCCCGGGGCGGGTAGGACAGGGAAGACGAGGGGCGGAGATTCCGGATTCGAGGAGTGACCGATGACACGACGGCTGATGGGAATTCTGCTCGCCGCGGCGGCGCTGACGGCGCTCCCCGGCTGCCATCGCAACACGAACGCGGCCGCCGGAGGAAGCATGGGTGACATCCGGGAGCGCCAGTGGACGCTGGTGGAGGTGAACGGGCGCCCGGCGGGAACCGGCGCCGGCGGCGAGGCGCCCACGCTGCAGCTCGCCCCCGACCGCGCCAGCGGCTTCGCGGGGTGCAACCGCTTCTCCAGCACCTACGAGATGAGCGGCGCCGCGCTCCGGTTCACCGCGCCCGTCTCCACGCGGATGGCCTGCGCGGCGGGGATGGAACTGGAGCAGGCGTATCTCACCGCCATCGCCGCCACGCGCTCGTACCGCCTGAGCGGCGGCGCGCTCGAGCTGCTGGGCGACGGCGGCGCGGTGCTGGCCCGCTTCACCGCGCCCTGATCCCGGGCATCTCCGCCGAGTGACGGATCGAGAACCGACGGCCCTGCGGCGATGAAATCTCCGCGGGGCCGCTTCTCATGCCAGATCCAGAAATCACCGAATCCGGGAATTCAGCGCCGATGCCGCGGAGTGAGCGGATCAGCCTCGCGCAGTTGGCGAGGCTTCCCGTAGTTGTTGCTGCGGCTTCAGCCGCCGGTGAGGGGGCGAGTCGGCGAACTTGTCTATTTCAGGCCGGGATTCTTCCGCCGGATTCTGAGATCAGTATCGGATGCCGTCCAGCGGGCGCTGGCCGGGGAGGGGGAGGATGACGCCGGGGTTGAGGATGCCGGCGGGGTCGAAGGCGTCCTTCACCGCGCGGAAGCGGGCCACCATCTCCGTGCCCCAGATGGTTTCCAGCAGCGGCGCGCGGAGGCGGCCGTCGCCGTGCTCGCCGGTCATCGTGCCGCCCAGCGCGGCCACCCCCTCGGCCACCTCGTACACGACCTCCTCGACCTCTTCGCGCCACCTGGGCTTCTTCACGTCCACCAGCGGGTTCACGTGCAGGTTGCCGTCGCCCGCATGGCCGAAGATCACGGCGGGAAGGCCGCGCTCGCCCAGGATGCGGCGCAGCAGGCGGATGTAGTCGGCAAGGCGCGCGACCGGAACGACGCCGTCCTCGATGAACTGCATCGACACGCGGTGGCCCGCCAGCTTCGCGATCATGGGGCTGGCGGCGTGGCGCACGTGCCAGAACCGCTCACGTTGCGCCGCATCCGTCGCAATCGACACGCGGTCCGCGACGCCCGCCATCGCCGTCTCCAGCGCGCGGAGCCTCGCGGCAACTTCGTCCTCCGAATCGCCCTCCATCTCCACAAACAGGATCGCCTCCAGCCCTTCGCGCAGCGGGTAGCCGGGGTCCTCGTCGCCCTGGCGGACCAGGTCGATGAAGGTGCGGTCGATGATCTCGCAGGTCGACGGGCGGAGCGTGAGGATCTGCTCCACCGCGGCGCCGGCGGCGGCCAGGTCGGTGAACTCCACCAGCGCCAGCCCGCGCGCCCGGGGCATCGGCGCCAGCCGCACCGTCGCGCCGGTCACCAGCGCCAGCGTCCCCTCGCTGCCAACGAGGAGATCGACCGCGTCGCCGCTCTCCAGGTACTCCTTCAGCGCGTAGCCGGACGAGTTCTTCCGCACCCGCGGCCAGCGTGCCAGGATCTCGCCGCGCCCCGTCGCCAGCATCTCGTCCACCGGCGCCAGGATCTCGGCCAGCCGCGGATCCCGCTCGCCCTCGCCGCGCGTCGTCGCCACCCTCGTCCCGTCCGCGAGCACGAGGTCCAGCGACTGGATCCACGCCCTCGCGGAGCCGTGGAGGACGGTGTGCGAGCCGCCGGAGTTGTTCGCGACGATGCCGCCGAAGGTGGCGCGGTCGCCGCTGGAAGGATCGACGGGAAAGAGCAGTCCATCGCCCGCCGCGGCTCGGTTCAGCTCGGCCAGGGTGACGCCCGGCTGCACCCGCGCCGTCCGCGCCGGGGCGTCGATCTCCGGCGCGGCGCGGAAGAACCGGTGCAGGTCCACGGCGACGCCGCGGCCCACGTTGCCGCCGGGCATCCCCGTCCCCGCCGCGCGGGGGATGAGCGCCTGGCCGCGCGCCGCCGCCCAGCGCACCACCGCCGCCACGTCGTCCGCGTCGCGCGGAACGGCGACGGCGTCAGGAAGGCCGCTCAGGATGCCGGACGCCTGCCCGTACGCCGTCCGCGCCGATACCTCCAGCAGGAACAGCCCGCCGAAGCCGTCGATCGGCCCGAGGGCGGGTGCCGCGGCGGGCGGGCGCGGCCATGCGGCGGCGTCGGGCTTCGCTTCCAGCGCGCGGTTGGGCTCCATCTCCATCTCCCGAAAACGAGAACGCCCCCCGGCGCGGACGGCCGGAGAGCGCTCAATCTACCGAATCTCCAGGACCAGGGGAGATGATGTGCCGGCGGGGACTACCTTCCTGCTGTCCCCTGTCCCCTGTCCCCTGTCCCCTAGGCCCCCGCGCACGCCGGGCAGTACCCTACCACCTCCACGCGGTACCCCTCGACGCGGAAGCCGCCGCCGACCTCGAAGTGCGGCACCTCGGTGGCCTCGGCGGCCACGTCGCGGACCACCCCGCAGGCCAGGCAGCGCGAGTGGTAGTGGTCGTCGGTGCGCGCGTCGTAGCGGGCCGAGTCGTCGCCGTAGGTGAGCTTGACCGCCAGGCTGCAGCTGACCAGCGTTTCCAGCGCCTTGTAGACGGTGGCCAGGGAGATGTCGGCGATCTCGCCGCGGACGGCGGTGAAGACCTCGTCGGCGGTGGGGTGCTCGCAGGTGCCGCGCAGCACGCGGTAGACGGCCGCGCGCTGCTCGGTGAAGCGCTGGCCGTGGGCCTCGAGCGCCCGGCGCAGCATCGCGTCCGCTTCTTCCGGGAGGACGCTCGCGATCGTCGGCATGGCTGTGCTAGCGGTGGCGTAAAAGCGGCGAAAAAGCGCCGTGTATCCCTGTCGAAGCTAGACGGGTGGCGGTACCATGTCAACTCTCCCGCCGGTCCGGGCGGGGGCGCCGGGCACGCCCCGTGCGTCCCGCGGAGCGCGCGGGTGCGCCCGGATTGACGAATCAGAGAATCCCAGAGAGAGACGGCCGGTGAGACGGTTGAAGGCGTTGCTGGCGGCGGTGGCGCTGCTGGGCGCGGCGGCGTGCAACGAGGCGAAGGCGGACGTGGAGCCGCTTCCGCCGCTGCACCGCCCCACGCCCGAGGAGCGCGCGGGGCTGCCGCTGGTGTCGGGAAGGTGGCTGTTCACGGGCTTCGAGTACCCGGCGCGCGACACGCTGCGAGTGCGCGAGCAGGTGTACCGCCTGGTGCCGCCGGGCGAGTTCCAGATCGCCACGCAGCGGCTGGACTCGGTGGCCGGGCAGTACGTTCGCGAGGGGGTGGCGTTCCCGTTCACCGGCGAGGTGCGGCGCGACGGGATCTTCGCGTTCGTGGCCTTCGAGGCCGGCGGCGTGGGCAATTTCGTGAGCGGCCACGTGGTGCGCGACACCATGTGGATCGAGCTGACCGGCTTCCCCTCGGCCGCCAGCTGGCCGCCGGGCACGCGCGCGGCGCTGGTGCACACGCCGCGCGGACAGCCGTTCGTGCGGCTGCGCGGCTACGTGCCGCCGCCCCCGCCGCCCGCGGACAGCAGCAAGGGCGAGGGCACGTCGCCCGCCGCCGCGCCGCCGCCTCCACCGCCCCCCGCGCCGGCGCCGGTGGACGAGCGCCCGCGCGAGCGTCCAACTCCGCCGCCGCCGCCGCCTCCGCCGCCGGAGGACATCCCGCCGGTGACGGTGCCGCCGCCCGCGCCCTTCGACACGCTGCTGGTGCCGCAGCCGCCGGTGCAGCAGCAGCCGCGGCGCGGCCGGGGACGCCAGCGCGACACCGCGCAGCCTCCGCCCCCGCCGCCCGCCCCGCCCACGGTGGACGACCCACGGTACCAGATGCCGCGCGACACCATCCGCATCGGCAACCCGCCGCGGTAGGTGGATCAGGGGGGATGAAGATGGAAGGCCGATCGCGCAGCCTCGGGGATTCCGGGGCTGCGCGATCGGGCTTTTAATCCCCATCCGTCATCGTGTATCCCGAACCCGCCGGGAGCGCGAGTGATGTGCACCGCTCCCCCTGACGTCATCCTGAGGCCGGCCACACTGTAAATGTCCCCACGCAGAACGTTGCAGGCCGAAGGATCTATAGCCTGTCCAGCACGTCAGTTACGGGACCACATCGACTCTAGGGCAGCATCTCCGCCAGGAACGCGCGATAGGCGGCGATCGTCTCGGGGCTCGCCATCGCGTCGCCGTGCGTCTTCCCCGCGGCCACGACCAGCCGCTTGCGCGCGGGCGGCGTGGCCGAGGCGCGGTACAGCCGCCGCGACATCTCCGGCCGGGTGACGGGATCGTTGGCGCCCACCACCAGCAGCAGCGGACCGCGGTAGCGCCGCAGCCGCGCCACGTTGTCCTCGGCGCTCATCGCGGGCGACATGCGCACGCGGACGAACGGCTTGCGGTACCACGGCGTGCGGTCCTTCGCCCAGCCGCGCGCCGAGGTCGCCGAGGCCTCCAGCACCAGCACGCCCGCGCCGCGCTGCTCGGCCACGTACGGCGCCATGAAGCTGCCCAGCGACAGCCCGTGCACCACGATCCGCGAGCGGTCCACGTCCGGGCGCGCGGCCAGGTAGTCGTACGCCCGCAGCGCGTCGTCCTTCACCAGCGGCAGCGTGGGCGTCCCCTCGCTCTCGCCGTAGCCGCGGTATTCCACCAGCAGGCCGTTCACGCCGAGCGAGCGCAGCAGCAGCGCGGCCGGGGCGCCGCCGGTGGCCAGCCGGAAGTTGTCGCCGCCGAAGTACAGCATGGTGTTGCGCGCCCCCGGCGTCCGCACGAACAGCCCGTGCAGCCGCGTAGAGTCGGCGCCGCGGAACCACACGTCCTCGATCTGCAGCCCGGCGGATGCCGCCATCGCGCGGGCGTTGGCGGGGAGCGCGGCGTGGCCGGGATGGAAGAACTGGTTCTCGGGGACGGAGATGGTCGCGCAGCCGGCGGCGAGCAGGGAAAGGGAGAGGACGGGAAGGAGATCGAGGCGCACGGTCCACCTTGCCTGCGGGAGGGGGAGGGAAGGGGATGCGCTGTCCTGCACCGGCCGTACCCCGCGCACCGGCGCGGCGATCGTTCGGTCAAGTGGGTGCGGGATGAGGAGATGCGCCTCTCGCGGCCGATTCCTCTCCGTCGGCGTGCGGGTGCGATGTCTTTCGGGTGGGACAACCGATGACCCACGCGCGGCGGATCAAGGGACGCGAGAGTCAGTCCTCCGGATGCCAGTGCGGGTTGGTGAGGCTGGTGAGTACGTGGTCCTGCCACTGCCCATCCAGGTACAGGTAGTCGCGCGCGTAGCCCTCCACAACGAAGCCCAGGCGGCGCAGGAGGCCGCCGCTGCGGCGGTTCCAGGGAACGTAGTTGGCCTGGATGCGGTGCATGTTCAGCTCGGCGAACATGTAGCGGATCCCGGCCTCCAGCGCCTCGCGCATCATCCCGCGCCCCTCGCGGTCGGCGGCGATGCCGTAGCCGAGCGTGCAGTAGTACGCCGCGCCGCGCTGGAACTGCACGAAGTTCACGTTGCCGATCACCCGCGTCCCCGCCGGCTTCTCGAACATGAACAGCCGCAGCGAGCGGTCGGTGCGGAACTCGCTGAGCGCCGCGTGCGCCTGCGAGCGCCAGAAGTCCTCGGTGAAGAAATCCGGCAGCATCCGCGGCCGCGAGCCGGCCAGGTGCGCGCGGTTCCCGGTGAAGTAGCGCACGATCTCCGGCGCGTCGCGCACCTCGGCCATGCGAAGGACGAGGCGCTCGGTCTCGATCACCGGGGGCGTGAGCATCATGCGGCGCGGGTTCGGAAGTCGTGTGGTGCGGCAAGCCTTCACCGAGCGCCGAAGCTACATCCGCACGCCGTCCACGCAACGGGATCGATCTCTCGCGTGGAGCCCATCTCCCCCCGCCGCGGCACCGCATCCGGACGCGTGAGCCGATTTTCCCCACGATTGGAGGACGGATTGCGGGCCGCTCCGCCGCACACGCATCTTCCGCCTGGAATTCCCATGCGTCTCCCCACCGAGTTCGCCGCTGCTCATCCACCCGAGGAAGGAGGAGAGCCCGTATGCCCTGGAACCCGGTTCAGTCGCGCGGCGGCAACATCCACGGTGTTTCGCCGGCCGCGGTGGCGTGGAGCCCGGGCCGGCTGGACGTGTTCGCGCTGGCCATGCCCGGCGGCCTGGCCGGAAGCGGCACCAACACGCTGGCGCACTGGTGGTATCCCGGCGGAACGAGCTACGGCTGGGGCGGGCCGGAGAACCTGGGGCCGGGATGGCCTGCGTCGCTGGCGCCGAACACCTCGCCGGTGGCGGTTTCGCGCGCGCCCGGCGTGCTGGATGTGTTCGCCATCGGCGAGGGGCGGCGGCTGTATCACTGGTACTATCCCAGGCCGGGGACGTCGGAGTGGGGAGGACCCGAGGAGCTGGCGGGGAACACGGCCGGCTGGCTGGGGCGGCCCCACGCGGTGTCGTGGGGCGCGGGGCGGCTGGACGTATTCGCGGTGGGCGAGGACCGCCGCATCCTGCACTGGTGGTTCGATGGCGGATGGGGCGGGCCCGAGCCGCTGGCCGGAACGGTGTGGTCTGCGCCGACCGCCGTGGCGTGGGGACCGAACCGCCTGGACGTGTTCGCCGCCGGCGACGACCGGACGCTCTGGCACTGGTGGTACGAGGGTCACGGGTGGCAGGGCCCCGAGCCGCGCGGAGGCAGCTTTCCGGTGCCACCCGCCGCGGGGCGCCCCTCGCCCGCGCCCGCCGCCGTGTCGTGGGGCGCGGGACGGCTGGACGTGTTCGCCGTCGGCACCGACCAGCGGCTGCACCACTGGTGGTACCAGAACGGCTGGGGCGGCCCGGAGATGCTCGCGGGGCTTGCCGGCTCCGCCCCGGCCGCCGTTTCCTGGGCGCCGGGCCGGCTGGACGTGTTCAGCGAGTACACCGACTACTTCACCGGCGTGGTCCACGGCAACCACTGGTGGTACCCCAACCAGGCCGGCGGCTGGTGCGAGCTCCCGGAGCCGGTCGCGACGTTCTTCGACACGCCGGCCGCCACCACGTGGGGTGCGGGCCGCCTGGACCTGCTCGGCGCCGGACCGAGCCCCATCGCGGGAGACGGCAGCCAGGTCCTGCTGCACACCTGGTACGGGCCCGCCGCCGCCATCCCCGCCGCGCCCACGAACCTGCAGGCGAGCGCCGTCTCCGACTCCGCCACCCACCTTACCTGGCAGGACAACGCGTCCAACGAGGCCGGCTTCGAGGTCTGGGAAGGAGGCACCCTCGTTGCCCGCCTCCCGCAGGGGCGGACCGGGTTCGACCACGCCAATCTGGGCGCCGGGTCCACGCACTGCTACCGGGTGCGCGCGTACGGCGGCGACGGGGTGTCGCCGTTCAGCAACGAGGCCTGCGCCACCACCCCTGCCCCCACGCCGGCGTCCAGCGCGCGGGGAAGCTTCTGCTTCTACCTGAACGGCGACTGGAGCACGTACATCACCGCGGACCCCGGCGGCGTGATGGTGTACGTGGCGCCGCCGGGCCAGGACGCCGCGCAGGTGCAGCCCACCGTCATGTCGCCCGGCGCCAGCGGATGGAGCGCGTGCGTTCCCGCTTCCGCCGGCGGAGCGGGCGTGTGGAGCTTCCGCTGCCGCGTTCGGGGGCGCTACGCCGACGGGAGCGCCGCCGAAGTGGTGAGCCCCGTCTGGCGCTACGACTGGGAAGCCAGGAGCCCCGCCGCGTACATCACGCTCGACACCGGCGGCGCGCGGATGGGCTACGGCGACTGGGCGGCGAACGTCCTGAACGGCTGATCGCGGGACGTGCTGCGGTACGGGCGAGGCGAGCGAAGAGCGGCATTTCTCCGCTCGTCCGCCGGCCGCGGACGATCCGGCAAGGCGGCGGGTGCGGGAGCGCAGAGCCGCCGGATGACGGGCGAGCCATCCTTTTCCGGTCGGGGATGATTCGCATCGCGCCAGCGGCGGGACCCCCGCCTCGCGCAGCACGTCGCGGGGGGTGATGCGGCTTCCGCGCGTCCGCCGCGGACCGGATTCCGCCGGCCGAGAGACTGGCGTTTCCGCTCCCGCTGCGGCAATATGCATCTTGCGCGCGCATCTCCATCCCACCCGCGCGCATCCAGGCCGCATCGCCGGTCACCGGATCATCTCCGGAGCCCGTTCCGGCTCACGCAGCAGGCTCAGCGGGCGCCGCCCCGCGCATCTCCCTTCATTCCAGTCCCCCGTCCCCGTCCGCAGGAGGCTCATCCCATGAGCGACGTTTCCAATCCCGCCGAACCCGGCGAGCAGCCCCCGGCACCCGGCGCCACGCAGTCCGATGCGCCGGCGGGCACGCCCCTCGTTCCGCTCGACATCGCCATCGTCTCGGAAGACGAAGCCCGCCGCGGCGCCGCGGCCGAGCGCGCCGCCCGCCGCGAGCGCGTGGCGCAGGCGCTCGCGCGCACGCCCGCGGAGGACCTCGCGTCGGCGGCGAAGGACGGCCGCACCTCGCAGTCGTCGCTGCTGGTGATGCCGCGCATCAAGTCCGGCCACATGAAGGACCTGCTGGAACTGCTCGACCGCATCGCGCGGCCCGAGAGCGAGGACATCGAGGTCAACCCCATCATCCCGTTCGCGCGGCTGCGCACCGTGCACTTCATGCGCATCCTGGTGCACCAGCCCTCGCCGTCCAAGGACGCGCCGATCCCGGTGTACGACGGAAAGCCGCAGGCCGACGGGCCCGAGATCCCCGCCAAGCTCCTCTTCTCCACCGACTTCGACGGGCCGCTGGAGGCGCACTTCGACGAGCTGCTGCGCGAGGCCGGGCCGGGGCTGGACCAGGTGTTCGGGCACTGCGAGGAGTGGCCGGGGCATGCCGACCGGCGGGCAGCGCACGCCTTCTTCATGCGCCACCGCATCGCCTCCAACACCTTCTACACGGGGACGATGCACCGCTCGGTGGACCAGATCCGCCGCGAGGCGCACCTGCGCGACCGGGTGGAGGCGTTCCTGGACGCCGAGACCGCGAAGCCGGACTTTCCCGGCGACCCGCTGGAGATCCGCAGGCGCATCCTGGCCTTCATCGGCGAGCAGGAGGACCTGAAGTGGACCGCGGTGAAGCCGGGCCCGTACCCCATGCCGGCCTTCCCGCCGTCGATGCTGAAGCAGGCCGCCATCGCGATCGTCCTGCTCGTGTTCGCCGCGCTGTACGGCGTGCTGCGCTGGGCGTTCGGGCCCGCGGCCGCGCTCTGGGGAACGCTCGGCGTCGCCGCCGCCGTCGCCGTGCTGGCCGGCGCCGCGGTGGGGTACCTGTTCTGGCTGGCCGCGCACGACCCGGTGATCGTGAGCGGCGACGTGAAGGAGCACACCGCCGACCTGGTGCGCACCGAGGACCGCATCGTCCAGAACGAGATGAGCTCCGTCATCTACATCAAGCGGCCGCTCTGGTTCAGGGGGCTGGTGCTGCGGGCGGTGCTCAAGTTCATCGACCTCTCGGCGAAGTACCTGAGCAACCAGGGGAACCTGGCCGGCATCCCCTCCATCCACTTCGCGCGGTGGGTGATCGTGGACGGCGGGCGGCGGCTGGTGTTCTTCAGCAACTTCGACGGGAGCTGGGACAACTACCTGGGCGACTTCATCGACAAGTCGCACAACGGGCTGACGGCGGTGTGGAGCAACTGCGTCGGCTTCCCGCGCACCACCGGCCTGTTCGGCGGCGGCGCGACCAACGAGCAGCAGTTCAAGGCGTACTCGCGCGACAGCCAGATCCCCACGCAGGTGTGGTACAGCGCCTACCGCTGGCTGTCGGTGAGCAACATCAACAACAACAGCCGCATCCGGCTGGGGCTGTACGAGGAGATGGACGCGCCCGCCGCGCTGGAGTGGCTGCGCCGCTTCGCCGACGGCTCGCAGAGCGCCACGAGCCCGACGGCGCCGGCGGAGAAGCCGGTCGTCTCCCCGGCCATCGAAGTGGCCGACGTGCAGGGGCTGGTCGCCCGCAGCTACAAGAAGCTGGGCGAGGCCTGCTACGTTCCCGTCTACTTCGCCGACCCGCGGAACCCCGGTGCCGCGCGGGCGTGGGTCGGCGCGCTCGCCGGCCGCGTCACCCCCGCGTCGAAGTCGAGCGCCGAGGTGGAGCGCGAGGGGCGGGCGGTGAACGTGGGGCTCACCTTCGCCGGCGTGCAGGCGATGGGGCTGGACGAGACGACGCTCGGCACCTTCGGCCGCGAGTTCATCGAGGGAATGACGGGCGAGCACCGGCAGCGCGTGCTGGGCGACACGGGCCCGGTGGCGCCGGGAACGTGGACGTGGGGCGGGCCGCACAACCCCACCGTGCATGCCATGCTCTTCCTCTTCGCCGCCACGGCGGACGGGCTGCGCGCGCTGCTGGACGAGGAGTCGAAGCACGCGGCCGCCGCGGGCGCCACCTTCGGCGCGCCGCTGGGGAGCGCGATGCTGGCGGGCGACAGGGAGCATTTCGGCTTTCACGACGGCATCGCGCAGCCGCGCATCGACGGCCTGCGGGCGGACGCTGACGCCCCCGGCAACGAGCCGAAGGTCCCCGCGGGCGAGGTCGTGCTCGGCTATCCCAACGCGTACGGGAACATGCCGGCGACCCCGAGCGTTCCCGTGACCGACGCCGCGCGCAAGCTCTTCCCCGCGGCCCCGCCCGACCCGTACGACACCACGCTCGGCCAGCGGCTGGACCTGGGGAAGAACGGGAGCTACGTGGTGTTCCGGCAGATGGAGCAGGACGTGAAGGCGTTCTGGAGCTTCATGGACCAGAAGGCCGGGCACGACGCCGTGCGCCGGAAGTGGCTGGCCGCGCGGATGGTGGGGCGGTGGCCCAACGGCACGCCGCTGGAGGATGCGCCCGACCAGGAGCCGGCGGAGTTCGACGCCGCGAAGGCGAACGCGTTCCTGTACGCGAAGGACCTGCACGGCGAGCGCTGCCCGCTGGGCTCGCACATCCGCCGCACCAACCCGCGCGACGGAATGGGCCCCACCCCCGCCGAGTCGCTGCTGGTGGCCGACCGCCACCGCCTGCTGCGCCGCGGCCGCGCGTACGGTCCGCCGCTGGCCGCGTCGTACGACCCTGCCGACATCCTGGCAAGCGACGGCGCGGGTGAGCGCGGGCTGCACTTCATCTGCTTCAACACCGACATCGGGCGGCAGTTCGAGTTCGTGCAGAGCACCTGGGTCAACAGCATGAAGTTCGACGGGCTGTACTCCGACCCCGACCCGGTGATCGCGCCGCACCGCGACCCTGCCGACCCGGCCACGCACGCGGAAGAGGTGTCGCACTTCACCGTGCAGCGGTGCCCCGTCCGCCACCGCGTGGACAGGCTTCCGCGCTTCGTCACCGTCCGCGGCGGCGCCTACCTGTTCATGCCCGGCATCAAGGCGCTGGGATACCTGTCGGACCCGCGGTAGGTGGATCGCCAGAAGAAAAGATGGGGATCACGGAGAGGGCAGAGGAGCGGAGAGAGATCTCTGTTCCTCTGCTTATTTGTGTGAAACAGGTCTCAGCGGATTTGGGATTAGATGCAGAGGGCGGAAGCGCGGGAATCTCGAGAACGGCGGTGGGGAAGGGAGGGGGTCACTCCTCCGGATCGCCGCCGGTATCGGCTGCCTCCGCCGGATCCAGCGGCTGGCCGAAGCGGGCGCGGCGCTCGCGGACCACGCGGCGGACCACGTCGGGAGCCTTGTAGGCCACCTCCAGCAGGACGTTGGCGGGCCCCTCCGGAACGCGCCGCCCCTGCTCCCAGTTGCGAAGCGTGCCGAGGCTGATCCCCATCATCTCCGCGAAGCGCGCCTGCGACACCCCGAACCGCTCCCGGATGGCGGCCACGTCGGGGATACCGTCCTTCTCGGGGAACTCGAAGGCGCGGGACGGCTGCGCATCGCCGCGCAGGATGGCGCCGCCCTGGCGGACGCTGTCGAGCAGCTCGTCGAACATCTCCTCCTTCATCATCCCTCCCATGGTCCCGTAGCGTTTCAGACCGGCACCCGCGTTTCGAACTCGTGCTCCACCACCGCGCGCAGCCGGCGCAGCTGCTCGGGCGTGAGATCTTCCTGCTCGTTCTTGGCGAACAGGAACAGCATGACGATGACCTGCTGCCGCGGCGCGTAGGAGTAGATGGTGCGCACCCCACCGCGCTTGCCGCGCCCTTCGGCGCCCCACCGCACCTTGCGCAGCCCGCCCGACCCGCGGATGACCACGCCGCGCTCGGGGTTCATGACCAGCGCCAGCTGCAGCCCGCGGTAGTCGTCGTCGGAAAGGGCGGCCAGCACCTGCCGCGTGAACACCGGCGTTTCGACGATGAGCATCGTGCCTCCGGCGCATGGACATAGGATAAGCCAATGACGTACCTGCGTCAATGGCTTACTCCAAGGCTTACGCGCCGAAAATAGCTCCACCCCCGATCCTCCGCACCACTTCGTGCGATTTGCGCCACCGCTGGCACACTGGTGCCGAGACGTGGCGTTCCACCACCGCTCCCGCACTCCCGCACTCCCGCACTCCCGCACTCCCGCACTCCCGCACTCCCTGCCCGGGTTGCCCGGGTTGCCCGTTTTCCGCATCCCCGCTATAATCAAAGGCTTTGCTGCTCCCGCCTGAGCGCACTCCGCTGCCGGGCGGCGTTTTTCGTCATTTCGGGGTAACCGGGCCTTGTTCGACCAGCTCAGCGAAAAGCTCGAAGGCGTGCTCGGCGGGCTGCGCCAGCGCGGCGTGCTCACCGAGCCCATGATCCGCGAGGGGCTGCGCGAGATCCGCCGCGTGCTGCTGGAAGCCGACGTCAACTACCAGGTCACGCGCGAGTTCATGAAGCGCGTGGAAGAGAAGGCGCTCGGCGAGCGGGTGCTGAAGGCCGTGTCGCCCGGCCAGCAGCTCGTGAAGATCGTTCACGAGGAGCTGACCGCCATGCTCGGCGAGAAGCGCGCGCCCCTCGCGCTGGCCCCCATCCCCCCCACCGTGATCATGATGGTGGGGCTGCAGGGGTCGGGGAAGACGACCACCGCCGGCAAGCTCGCGCGCAAGATGAAGCGCGAGATGCGCCAGACGCGCCTGGTGGCCTGCGACGTGTACCGCCCCGCCGCCGTGGAGCAGCTGCAGACGCTGGGCGAGCAGGTAGGTGTTCCCGTGTACGCCGAGCCCGGCTCGAAGGACGTGGTGGGCATCGCGAAGCGTGCGCTGGAGCTGGCGAAGACCGAGCGCGACCGCGTGGTCATCTTCGACACCGCCGGCCGGCTGCAGATCGACGAGGAGCTCATGGACGAGCTGCGGCGCCTGAAGGAGGCGCTGCAGCCGCACGAGATCCTGTTCGTGGCCGACGGGATGATCGGGCAGGAATCGGTCAACGTCGCCAAGGGCTTCGACGAGGCGCTCGACGTCACCGGCGTGGTGCTGACCAAGATGGACGGCGACGCCCGCGGCGGCGCCGCGCTCTCCATCTACGGCGTGACCCACAAGCCCATCAAGTTCCTGGGCGTGGGCGAAAAGCTGGACGGGCTGGAGGAGTTCCACCCCGACCGCATGGCCGGCCGCATCCTGCAGCAGGGCGACGTGGTGGCCCTGGTGGAGAAGGCGCAGCGCTCCTTCGACGCCGACGAGGCCGCCAAGCTCGAGCGCAAGGTGATGGGCGCCGGCCGCTTCGACCTGGAGGACTTCCTGGTCGCGCTGCGCCAGTTCCAGAACCTGGGGCCGCTGGAGAACCTGCTGAAGCTGATCCCCGGCGTGAACAGCAAGATGCTGAAGAACGTGAAGGTCGATCCGCAGCGGTTCAAGCACGTCGAGGCCATCATCCTTTCGATGACCCCGCAGGAGCGGAAGCGCCCCGAGATGCTGAACGGCCAGCGCCGCGCCCGCATCGGCCGCGGCTCGGGGCGGCCGGTTTCGGAGATCAACCAGCTTCTGCAGCAGTTCAAGGACATGCAGAAGTTCATGAAGCAGATGAAGGGCATGCAGGGGATGCTGCCGAAGGGCGGCATGCCCAGGCTTCCATTCGGGGGAATGCCCCGGATGTAGGGAGTGCGAAAGTGCGTGAGTGCGGAAGTGCGCTTTGGTTCTCTGCGAGCCCGCGCACTCCCGCACTTCCGCACTCACGCACTTCCTTTCGATCGTCCGTTCGCGCCCGCGGAGCGGTTCCGCGCGGCCGGGCTGGACGCCACCGCCAGTCGACCCGAGGAGATTCGATGGCACTGAAGATTCGTCTCCGCCGCATGGGGCGGAAGAAGGCCCCGCACTACCGCATCGTCATCGCCGAGAGCACGATGCCGCGCGACGGCCGGTTCGTGACCACCATCGGCCACTACAACCCCACCACCAAGCCCGAGACCCTCAAGGTCGACAACGCGAAGGCCGAGGCGTGGCTGGCCAAGGGCGCCGTGCCCACCGACACCGTGCGCTCGCTCCTCCGCAAGGCGGGCGTGGGCCACGAGGCCGGCGTGGTGGAGACCGTGACCACCGCCGTGGCCGGCGCGGCTTCGACCGCGGGCAAGGCGGCGAAGGGCGCGGCCTCGAAGGCGGCCGGCGCGGCTTCGGCCGTCGCTTCCGCCGTGGCGGGCGCGGCCAGCAGCGCCGCCTCGGCGGTGGCCGACGTGGCGGGTGACGCGGCCTCGGCCGTGGCCGGCGCCGCCACCTCGGTGGTCGAGACGGTGAAGGACGCGGCCGAGGCGGTGGCCGAGCGCGTGACCGGCGGCGACGAGGCGCCCGTGGCGGCTTCGGCGGCCGACGAGACGGCGCCCGAGGACGACACCACCGCGGCCGACGCGGCCGTCGAGGCCCCCGCGGCCGAGGCCGAGGCCGCTCCGGCTGCCGAGGACACCGCGGTGAACGCGCAGATCACCGACGACGCCGCGCCCGCCGAGGCGCCGGCCGCCGCCGAGGGCGAGGAGCCCGCGCAGAGCTGAGCCCCAACGGCGGAGCGGAGATGGCGGACGCGGCCGGCTGGCTGATCGTCGGCGGGGTGCAGAAGCCGCACGGCATCAAGGGCGAGCTGTTCGTGCGGGTGGAAACCGACCACCCCGCGGCCGTCTTCGCCCCCGGACGCGTCCTCCGGCTGGGCGACGCGAACGGGAACCCGGTGGAGGGGTCGCTCACCATCGAGCGGGCGCGCCCCTTCAAGGGCGGGCTGCTGGTGAAGACCGCGGAGCTGTCGGGGCGCGACGAGCGGCTCGACGCGCTCCGCGGGCGCTCGCTCCTGATCCCCGCGGGCGACGCCGCGCCGCTGGCCGAGGACGAGACCTTCGTCCACCAGCTCATCGGGCTGCGCGTGCTGGCCGCCGGCGAGCCGGTCGGCGTGGTGCGCGAGGTGTACGACGCGCCGGGCGGGTGGTACCTGGGCGTGGAGCGGGAGGGGAAGAAGGAGCTCCTTCTCCCCTTCGTCCGCGAGATGGTGACGCGGGTGGACCCGGCGGAAGGCGTGGTCGAGGTCGACCCGCCGGCGGGGCTGCTGGAGCTGTGATGCGCATCCACGTCGTCACGCTCTTCCCCGACTTCTTCCGCGGGCCGCTCTCGCTGTCCATCCCCGCGCGGGCGGCGGCGGCCGGGCTGGTGTCGTACGACCTGGTGCAGCTCCGGGACTTCACCCACGACCGCCACCAGACGGTCGACGACCTGCCGTACGGCGGCGGGAGCGGGATGGTGATGAAGCCCGAGCCGTTCTGGGAAGCCGTCGAGTCGCTGGCTCCGGAAGGGGCCGCGCGCCCCGGCGGGCGGATCGTGCTGATGTCCGCGCGGGGGAAGCGCTTCACCCACGAGGACGCGGTGCGGCTGGCCGTGCAGCCGGAGCTCACGCTCCTCTGCGGGCACTACAAGGATGTGGACCACCGCGTGGCCGAGCACCTGGCCGACGAGGAGCTGTCGCTGGGCGACTTCATCCTCTCGGGCGGCGAGGTGGCGGCGCTGGCGGTGCTGGACGCGGTGGTGCGGCTGCTCCCCGGCGCGATCTCGGACCACGAGAGCGCGTCGACCGACAGCTTCTACGACGGCGAGCTTTCGCCGCCGTCGTACACGCGCCCCGCCGAATACAGGGGAATGCGGGTGCCGGACGTGCTGCTGTCCGGCGACCACGCGAAGATCGCCGCGTGGAGGCGCGAGCGGGCCCTGGGCCTGACGCGCGAGCGGCGGCCGGAGCTGCTCCTCGAGGAGCACCCGGAGCACGGTTAGACGTTGGGGCCCGAACCGGAGCCGCCGCCCCGAGGCGCGTGGCCCGCCCAACCTCTCACACACTGAACCCGAAAGGACGCCTCATGCATCCGTTCATCGAGACCCAGAAGGAATATCTCCGGGACAACGTCCCCAGCTTCCGCCCCGGCGACACCCTGCGCGTGAACGTGCGCGTGCGCGAGGGCGACAAGGAGCGCATCCAGGCGTTCGAGGGCGTCTGCATCGGCCGCAAGCACGGCGGCGTCAGCGAGACCTTCAAGGTCCGCAAGATCAGCGGCGGCGTGGGCGTGGAGCGCACGTTCCCGCTGCACTCGCCCATGCTGGCCAGCATCGAGCTGGTGCGCGAGGGCCGGGTGCGCCGGGCCAAGCTGTACTACCTGCGCGCGCTGCGCGGCAAGGCCGCCCGCATCCGCGAGCGCGGCAAGCGGTAACAGTCGCGCCGGATCCGGATCGTCCTTTCCGGTCGCGGGGCGTGCCTCTTCATCGAGGCGCGCCCCGCGATTCGCGTTTGTGGGATTCGGATGACGACGAACGGTGGGGTTTTGGGCGTGTTTGGCGCTCAGGCGCCAAACCGGGCTGCGCGCGCGGTAGGCAACGATACGACTGTTGCCAACCGCGCCGGGCCCCCGCTGCGCACGGGATCGCCGTTGACCCGCAGCATCGGCGCGGGCGCGGCGGCGTCCCGGCCCTTCGGGCGCGCATCCCTTCTATGAGCACGCGCCGGTGTCAAGGGCCTGGAGGAGGGCAAAACCCGCCTCAGGGGCAGTTGTGCGTCTTTCTGCCCCACTGCGATTCAATGGCACCGCCGCACTGCGGGCCGCTTCCCCTCG